>NZ_WQPW01000022.1:0-50435 GCF_018785465.1 Clostridium sp. MCC328 | reverse complement strand
TGCGGACAGCGCTCCGGCAGCTTTTCGCCTTCATCCCAATAATTACAGGTGTGATCCTCGCAGTGATAAATCATCGTTTCTAACTCCTTCTGCCTGCTGAAAAAAGCAGCGCGTTACACTATTTTCCATAGTATAACACGCTGCTTCAAAAAAGGAAAGACCGATCGGTCAGTCCTCGTTGCCGAAGAACTTATCGTGCACCACTTTGATGGCGCGGTTTGCATCGTCCTTGCAGAAGAAGTATCTGGAAGATTATGCAGTACAGCATGGATTTGATAATATTCAGCATTTCAGTGATGATGGATATTCAGGAACGAACTTTGTTGAGGTAAGATAACGATACCTTTTTTGCAGAGGGTGTTATCTTACCTCTTTTTGATGTATGTTAGATAGCATAACTCTTTACGTCGGCTCCTATCTGTCTGAAATAGGAGATACTTTCGGTAGGCTTGTCACCTGTATCAACTCTGCCGACAAAGCTATAAAAGATTTCGATTTTGCGGGTGTTCGTTTCCTTATCCAGTTCGTGAATAAGAATACGGTCAATAAATTCATGGACGTTTTCGTAGGTCAGTTCTTCAATCGCTGTGTATCTGCGTACCAGTGCGACAAACCTTTTTACGTCCGCGCTGCGCTCGGTGGCGTTGTCGATTTCCTGTGACAGCTCCGCAATCCTCCGGGTCAGCGTCTTTTTTTCTTCATCATAGCCGGAAGTCAGAAAAGCAAATTGTTCATCTGAAAGTTTCCCTAAAGCGTTGTCCTCGTAGAGCTTGCGGAATAAGATGTTCAGCTCGTTAATACGGTTCTGCGCCTTGTCAAGCTCTTTCCGCTGCTGTGTCAGCGTCTTTTGTACTGCCTTTGCGCTGCACTCGTTGGCTGTTTCGATAAACTCCTGTTCATGCTCTTTCACATAAGACGTTACTCGCTGCAAGTCTGCAAGGACAAGTTCTTTCAATACGCTTTTGCGGATATAATGCGTAGTGCAGAGCATATCATTTCTTGCCCGGTTGCGGTAGTTGCCGCAAGTGTAGGCGTGTTTCCGTTCAAGCGTCCCGGCTCCGCGTACTGCATACATTTTGTAGCCGCAGTCCCCGCAAAAGAGCAGCCCGGAAAACAGGTCAATTTCATCAACCTTTGTCGGGCGTTGCCGGGTGGCAATCCGCTTCTGTGCAAGTTCAAAGGTTTCTTCATCAATCAAAGGTTCGTGAGTGTTGGGGAAGAAATACCTTTTTTCCTCCGGGTTCTTTTTCGTCTTTTTCGACTTATAAGATACCTTGTAGGTTTTCCCGGTTATGGTATGCCCTAAATATTCTTTCCTTGTCAGAATGTCGTACAGCGTCTTATCCGGCCAGTTGTACCATGCGTTGAGCTGTGGGCGGGGGTGGCGTTTGCTCCCTGTCCTGCGGTAGCGCAGTTCCCCGACGGTCAGTATTTCATTGTCCCGCAGCCAGTTCTGGATTTCACACATACGGTCGCCCCGTACATACATTGCAAAAATCTGTTTTACGACGTGCGCCGTTTCCGGGTCGGGTATCAGATGATTGCGGTTATCCGGGTCGATAAGGTAGCCGTAAGGAGCTTCGCCGTTGACGCGCTCGCCTTTCTGCGCCTTTGCCTGTTTGACAGCCCGGATTTTCTTTGAGGTGTCGCGGGCGTAAAACTCGTTGAACCAGTTCCGCAGAGGGGTAAACTCGTTATCTTCCCTTGCTGTGTCTACACCGTCGTTAATGGCAATGTAGCGCACTTCATATTCGGGAAAGACAATCTCTATCAGCTCCCCGGTTTTCAGATAATTACGTCCCAGACGGGAAAGGTCTTTTGTTATGACGGTCGCCACGTTCCCGGCTTCAACCTCATGCAGCATGGCTTGAAGCCCCTCACGCTCAAAGCTCACGCCGGAAAATCCGTCGTCTACGAAAAAGCGCGTGTTGAAAAAGTGGTGTTCGTCAGCATACTTTTGTAAAATCAGTTTTTGGTTCTGTATGCTCTCGCTTTCCCCGGCTTGCATATCTTCCTGGCTCAATCTGCAATATAAAGCGGTAATCTTGTCTGTCTGTAACATTTTGTCCTCCTTTCCGACGACAGACAAGCATGGTATTTGTACTGTCTATATTATACCACATACCGCTGCCTGTGTCATGTATAAAATGTGAAGAAACGCCCTATTTCCGGGCGTTTGCGGGGTTCAGTTCCATGTCTTTGCGAATGAGTTTTTTTATCTTTTTATCCAGTGTGTCCGTTGCGCGTTCACTTGCGGACGAACATACAAGGTAAGTAACTTTTCCTATTTTATGCTCCGTTGTGGTAACGGGCGTTTGGTTTTGCGTCAAAGAAAATCCCCCTTTCTTTCGCAAACATATAATATAGTCTATGAATAGCAGCAAGTCCACTATTCAATAAAACAAAGGCTTTAATCGGACGGTTATTAGCATAACCTCATGGGAATTTCACCCCGGCATGGTTCTCATGCCGCCCTACCCATTGCCTGCGACGCTCTTAACGCTCGGACTGTGGCTGTAAGGAAGTATCATTGTATATTCTGCGTGTCGTCGCCCGCAAGCCGCTACACTTGCTTTCCGGCGCGGTGTTGGTCGCTCGGCTGTCCGGGCGGGGATAACCTCACCCGGATAGCGTCATGGCGCACCCGCCGTATGGCTCGGCGCAAAAGGAACGTATCCGATTTGCCCTATGCTGCGCCGCCGTTATCTTGCGCCGCTTTCTTTGTCAAGGTTCAGAATGGCTTTGCTGCCGCGTCAGCAGCGGAACGGAAAAGGGGGAGAGAGAAAGCGTCCCGCCGCCGCTGCGGTTTATTCCTCTGCCTTAAAGGTGAGGACAGCCATCATCAGTTTTGCTTGCAGCCGTTCCCGAATGTCGTGGTCTACGCCAAAATAGACGTTCCCGCGCTCGTCGTACAGCTTCCGCATGGAGAGGCGGGCTATGTAGCCGCTGAAATGCTGCAAGACAATCTTCATGGCGTCCGGGTCGCCCTTTGTCGCTGCCACAATGACAGGATAAGGAACAAGGGCATTTTCCGGGTAGCCGGGTTCGTTACCATTCGTCCCATTCATCAGCATTTTCCTCCAGATATTTTCTTAATTTCTCAAAAGAGCTTGTCCGCCTGTACTGTATCGTGCTTCTCGACGTGTTGAACAGCTCCGCAATCTCGGTATCGTTCATTCCCTCGAAGTAATACAGCAATATGGCTTTGCGCTTTTCTTCCGGCAAAGTACGGATTGCTTCAAGAAGCAGCTTTGGCGTGATTTTCTTCCCGGCTTTCTCAAAGACGGTTTCGGCGGCTTCACGTTTGAAATATTCATCAAACGTATGAAGCTGCCGCGCTTCGTCTAAGGTCATGTCGGAAAAGGTCACTTCCTTTGCCTTGTGTCTGCGAAGTTCTCTATGGGTGTCGCAAGCTTCATTGTGCAATACCGTATTACAAAACTTCTGAAAAGCACACTGTTTGTAAAACTCCCTGCTATTAGGTTCCACATTCTCACCTCCTTTCTCGTTGGAAAGTTGGTGGTGCTTCCCCCCTTTTCGCGGGGCAATACGGCGTTTTTCAAAAACGCCGAAGATTTTTTGAAATTTCTTCAAAAATTTTTTGAACGTACAAAATGCGCCCGTCCGAAAAGCCCGGACGGGCGCATAGGCATTGTAAGCAGTATCCAGATGATTAGACAGTTCATATATATAAGCGTAGTTTCCCCCGGTGGTGGGCGGGCTTTTTTTGATAAGTCAATAACTGTCGGATTTTGTCGATATGCTTTTTGCTTCATGGCGGCTACCTCCTTTAGCCGCCGATTTCAACAGTGATACCGCGTCATTTCATTAGAAGATAAAAAGAAACGGCGGCTTTGATTTTTCAAAGCTACTGCGGAAATCAAAGAACGACAAGCAACAGTTCTGATTTTGCTCCAATATGGTTATTAGGGGCACAAATTAAAATCAAAAAAGAGCCGATAACAGCAGTATTTCAAACTGCATATTATCGGCTCTGCGTCTGTGCGTCTGGCTCTTTTAATTAAATTATTTCTGTTGTTTTTTGGCTTTATTATATGTATTAGCTAACTGTCCACAAGCTGCTTTAATCTCTCTACCATGAGAAACTCTCATGGTAACTTCAAGTCCTGTTTGCTCTAATTGATGTTTGAACGCAACCATTTCTTGTTTTTGTGGTGCTCTAATTTTTGAATTACTCGTCGGGTTGTATTGCAGCACGTTAATCATAACATTTTTGCCCTTAAACCATTTTGCAAGTTGCCTTATATCTGAGGAACGGTCATTTATACCTGGTAAAAGCAAATACGCAAATACCACTTTTCGATTATGCCTTTGAGAATAGGACAATGCTTGCTTAACAACATCTTCAATAGCGTACATGTGCATATGAGGAATGATACAGTTTCTCGCAGCCTGTGTTGCTGCATGTAAAGATATTGTCAACTGAATTTTTAGATGTTCTTCGCGCAATTTTTTTAATTGATTAACTGGACCAACTGTTGATACGGTAATGCCGTCGGTTGGAAAGTTAAGTCCATTTCTATCTCGAAGAATATGGATTGCTGCAATCAAGTTGTCGTAATTGAATAAAGGTTCTCCCATTCCCATAAAAACGATACGATTTACTTTTTGACGTATCAATACAACCTGCTGCACAATTTCAGACGGTGTTAGATTACGAACAAAACCATTGCGTCCGGACTCACAAAAAATACAGCCAACAGAACAACCAACTTGCGTACTTACGCAAACAGTCCCACCATCTCGCCGTTTAATAAAAACCGTTTCAATATACCTGTTATCTTTCAATTCATAAACATACTTTTCAGTATCGCTACTTTTATAGACTTTTTTTGTTGATATTGATAGATTTTCTTTGTGAAATGGCTGTTTATACAATTCCGTATATAAGGCTCTTGCTTTATCCTCTCCAATTACTTCCGACATTTCTTTGTAAGTAAATCCGTATGGGTCATTCAATATTTCCGTAGGTGTACTTTTAGGTAAGTGTTTCATTTAAATATCCTTCCTTTTCAAAATTAAAAAGTTTGTTTTTCAGAGTTTTTGATTATGATTTCTAGTTTTTCAACATCAACGATATGCGTTAATTTACATTTAGGGCAGAAAAGAGGAAAATTTCTTAATACCGTATTATAAAATACTTGAACCCTCGTCTTTCCGTTACAAATTGGACATTTTATCCAATATTTTTCAAGCATAATATTTCTCCTTTTGCGCAAAAAAATGCAGGTCAATTCTCAACATGAGCATTGACCTGCATTTATACATATAATACTACAACAAAATTAAGGCATAGTTTTTATACTATGTCTATACGTCGTTAGTTTTGTTGTATAGCATACGCAAAATAAGCATGACAAAAAAGCCCATATTGAAAATGGGAAAAATCTTTTTTGATTTCAATGCTTATCGAATACGCATGCTATGTAACATAAACATTCCCCCCCTTTTATATAATATTATATACAAAAGCAGCTTGTTGTCAACATATATATATATGAATTATTTTGGCTAACTGATAGAACTACGTAGACATATCCAAGAAGAAAGGGGAACAGTAAAATGTAATAGGGTGAATAACTATGGCAAAAAGACCAGTACCACGATACGACTTTAAGGCTTTTGGGGCAGCGATAAAGGCAGCGCGTGAGGGATGCAAGGAGAGCCGCAAGAAAGTAGGCGACGAAATGTTTATCTCGCCGCGCTACCTTGCGAACATTGAGAACAAGGGGCAGCACCCAAGTTTACAGATATTCTTTGAGCTGATACAGCGTTACCATATATCCGTAGACCAATTCCTTTTAGAAACGCCGCCGGAGAAGAACACGCAGCGGCGGCAGCTTGACGCGCTTCTTGACGGTATGAGCGATACAGGCATACGGATTGTAACCGCAACGGCAAAGGAGATTTCCGAAGTCGAAAAAGAGGGCGAATAGGAATGTCCGACTTAAAACTGAACAGGATTTAGAAAGCGTTGTAATCTTTTTTGAGGTTGCAGCGTTTTTCTTTTGCGTAAGTTTGGCAAAATCGCTTTTTCTCCGTAGTAGGTGATAAGAGCCTAAAGGATAAAAACATTCGTAGCAAGCATAGGAAGCGGGTACCACTTCCGTATTTTCGCCCTCCCGCGCTGCGGCGCGTCGGTTGAAAATTGCTTGTTGGGAAGTGTCCCAAACCCTCGGAACGGAAAGGAAAGGAGCGAACACATGGACGGACGCAAAAGGACAGTGCAAATCAAATTCAGAGTGACGGAAGCGGAACGGGATTTAATACTGGAAAAAATGAAGCTCGTACCCACCCGGAACATGGCGGCGTATCTGCGGAAGATTGCCATTGACGGGTATATCATTCAGATAGACCACGCCGATATAAAGGCTATGACCGCAGAGATACAGAAAATCGGTGTCAACGTCAACCAGATAGCACGCCGCGTAAACGCGACGGGGAACGCATACCAAGAGGACATAGAGGAAATAAAGGGGGTGCTTGCGGAGATATGGCGGTTACAAAGATTAAGCCTATTAAAAGCACTCTAAGCAAAGCCCTTGACTATATCGAAAACCCGGACAAGACGGACGGGAAAATGCTTGTGTCCTCTTTCGGTTGCTCCTATGAAACGGCAGATATTGAGTTTGAATATACCCTGTCGCAAGCACTCCAAAAGGGGAACAATTTAGCCTTTCATCTGATACAGTCCTTTGAGCCGGGGGAAGTCGATTATCAGAAAGCCCATGAAATCGGAAAGCAGCTTGCCGACGCGGTAACAAAGGGGCAGCATGAGTATGTACTCACGACGCACATTGACAAAGGACACGTCCATAACCATATCATTTTTTGCGCGGTGAACTTTGTAGACCACCATAAATACAATTCCAACAAAAGGAGCTATTACGGCATACGGAACATGAGCGACAAGCTGTGCCGGGAAAATGGCTTGTCCGTTGTCGTCCCCGGCAAGGGCAGCAAGGGAAAGAGCTATGCGGAGTACCAGGCAGAAAAGACGGGTACAAGTTGGAAAGGCAAGCTGAAAACCACTGTTGACGCGCTTATCCCCCAAGTTTCCAGTTTTGAGGAATTGCTAACGCGGTTACAGGCGGCGGGCTATGAGATAAAGCCGGGGAAATATGTATCATGCCGCGCCCCCGGACAGGAACGCTTCACCCGCCTTAAAACCCTCGGCGCAGACTATACAGAGGAAGCCGTAAGGGAACGGATAGCGGGCAGACGGACAAAGGTGGCGAAAGCTCCCAGAGAGCAGCGCGGCGTGTCGCTGCTTATCGACATTGAGAACAGTATCAAGGCAGCGCAGAGTAAGGGCTATGAACAGTGGGCGAAAATCCACAATCTGAAACAGGCAGCTAAAACAATGAATTTCTTGACGGAACATAAGATTGAGCAGTACGCGGATTTAGTCAGCCGGATTGAGGAAATGGCAGCGGAAAGCGGACAGGCGGCAGACGCATTGAAGAACGCCGAAAAGCGGCTTGCGGAAATGGCGGTGCTTATCAAGAATGTTTCCACCTATCAAAAGACAAAGCCTGTCTATGACGCATACCGCAAGGCAAGGAACAGGGAGAAGTACCGCGCCGGACAGGAACAGGCAATTATCCTCCATGAAGCCGCCGTAAGGTCACTGAAAGCGGCGGGCATTGCGAAGCTCCCGAACCTCGCCGCGCTGCAATCGGAGTATGAAGCCCTCCAAGCGCAGAAAGAAGCCCTTTACGCCGACTATGGAAAATTGAAAAAGAAAGTCCGGGAATATGATATTATCAAGCAGAACATTGACAGCATTTTACAGGCAGACAGACAGCCGGAACGGGAAAAGGAAACAGAACGCGGATAAGGATAGCAAAATCCCCGCCGCTGTGCTATGATAGGGCTATCAAAAAGCAGAGGAGCGTTGAGCATGGAAAACCAGAAAATGCCGGAATATGAAACCATACGCGCCGCCGTTGCCGGGGAGAAATGGGCGGTGGAGAAAGTCGTGGATTGCTACAAGGACGAAATCGACAGGCTATCGACGGTAGCGGTCAGACAGCCAGACGGAAGCACGAAACAGGAAATCAACGAAGATATGCGCCAGTCTATCACAAAGAAGCTGATAGAAGCCCTCCCGCAGTTCCCGCTTGAAGAAATGGAAAAGGGAAATGTCAGATAGGCAAAAAAAGAACAGGGCGCGGAAGCCAGTATATGACTTCCGCGCCCTGTCTTTTTATGGGTGCTGTTTTCGTGAATGTTACGCAGTAGAACGCCATTTTCGGGGGTAAAGGTATAAAGTATCGCCTATCCGATTTTCACGCCCGGAAAGCCCTGTAAATCAAGGGATTTTCCGCGCCTACTGCGTAACAGGGGCGCGTCTTTTCCTCATGCGCTCGGCGGCCTGCCTGCGAGTGATACGTTTCCGGCAGTCGGGGCAGTATTTGACGCTGTTAGAGCTTGACGCAAAGAACGCGCCGCACTCGGTACACTTCTTCCTGTCCCCGGTCTGGTAAAGCTCCGCATAGAGCAGCTTGTCGGCGGGAAGCACCGCAACCCGGAACCACTTGCAGAGAAGCGAATAGGAAATGAGCTGCGGACATACGCACTCGTCCCCGTCGTCCAGTAAGATACAGTTCCCGTTATCGCAGTTGCAGCACGTCCGGCGCACAAGCGCATTTACTTTCCGGCTCTGGGGCGGTGTCAGCCGCTTAATCCCACTCATGCTTCATCAGCGGCGTAAATGGGAAGCACCGCAAACTCCGCTTCGCCCATGCGCTCCACTTTGGCAAGGGTACGGGCTGCAAAGTCCCGCATTTCCCCGTCCATAAAGGGCAGCGCGGCGTTCATGGCGACGATAAGCCCCTGTCGGCTCCCGGTCTTGTAAATGCTCAAAAGGTTTGTTTCCTCTACGGTCAGTTTTGTCATGTTCACACCTCCAAATCGTGATTTTTTGTTTTCGCCGCCGCCTTTTTCGGGGCGGTCTTTGCTTTGTCCGTTTTAATCTGCGCCCGGATAGAGGGGCGGGGCTTCCTTATCTCCCTGTCCCGGTTCTCCCCCTTGTCAATCAGCGCATACATCCCATGTCTGCCCTCGATTTTGGAAAAGGAAAGTGTCTTGTAGGGCAGCATGGAGAAAAGGCGGTCAGTGTCCTTTGTGGCTGCAAGCCGCATGAACGCCGGGGAAAGCTCTGCCATGAAATGGGTCTTGTTCGGGCTGTTCGGCTCGTAATGCCGCTTCATTTCCCGCACAATGCGCCGCGCTTCCGTTTCAATCAGCCCGTCCCGCAAGGCTGTGATATGCGCCTTGAAGTCCCCCGGTGAAAGCTGCTCCCGGCTGCGCCGTTCTTCCTGTAAGAGCGATTGCAGCGCGTCCGGGTCGTTGGGTAGGGCTTCAAAGCGTTCAAACTTCCCAAGCTGCGGGTCTGGGTTGCCGTTGAAGAACCGTCCGGCGGGTATCTCCCTTTCCCCTCGCTCATAAATCAGCTTCACCGTATCGGCGGGCAGCTCCTTTTCCTTGACGCGCTCATAATGTTTAGAGTAGTCCAGTTCGTACAGATTGCCCTTGATTTTCCCGCGCTCCTTTCCCGTCAGCTCGATTGCATAGGCAAGAACGCGGTCGCTTGTCTGCTCCATGTAGAAACGCCATGTGTTGTGGGGCGCGGTGTCTTTGAGGAAAACGTCGCGCTCCCGGAAACAGTGCGTCCCGGACGGGCGGCAGAACCACAAAAGGGTCTTGTCCTCCCTGTGGGGGCTTGCCGCCGCCTTTGCGATAATCTCTTTGTCAATGTCTAAGTCGCTCTGGTAAAAGCCTGTGTTCTGCTTCATAATCGCTTCAAGGGAAGCGAACAAATCCACGTTTTCAAATTTGCTCTGTTCCGGCATGGGTCAGCTCCTTTCCAAGTCCTGTGACTTCTGCTTTGCGTTTTTCTTCTGTGCCTTTTCCTTGTCGGCTCTAAGCTGCGCCCGGATAGAGGGCTTCTTTTCCGGCTTCGCTCCCTTGCCGCGCTCCTTGTCGGCTTTGACAGCGTTAGCCAGGTCAACAAGGGAAATCTGCTCGCCCGCCTTTACCTTTGCTTCCAGTTCGTCAACGGTGGGGGTGTTGTTGATGATACCGTCAATCATGTTCCCGTTCTGCTCTGTGGTCTGCTCGGCGGTTTTCAAGGGATTGTCCCGCTGCGCCTGTTCTGCGGCAACGGCAAACGCCCGCGTCCCATTCCCCATAATCAGATACTTTCCGTCGTCCGACTGGTGGTGAAAGCCATATCCGGCGGCTTCTATCTGCTCCCGGCTCATGGCGGTTACATGGAAAGTCCCTCTCGGTGTTTTGACAGTTTCGCCCGTTTCCAAGTCGTCCGGGGTAAGCTGCTTCTGCTCCTGTAAAAACTCCGGCACTTCCCGGAAACCTACACTGTCAACGAAATGCGCCGCGTCCTGTCCGTCCTGATGAAGCACTACCACGTCCGAAACGGAAAGGCTGTGTCCCTTAAAATCTTTGGGGTGGTCGATATTGAAACGGGTGTAAATATCTTCAAGGGAAGTTTCCGGCGCAAGGGGCGCGGAATAGACAAGCTCATAGTTCGCCCTGTCAACCACATTCCCCGCCGCCTGCAGGCGGTCGTAAGGCTCAAAGCGGAAATCCCTTGTTTCGTCCCCGCCTTTTATCTGGTAAATGGAAAAGGTGTCTTTGTCCTGTCCGGCGGTCTGCGCCGTTTCCTGTGCCTTTGCGTAAAGCTGCTTTACGTCGCCCTCGGTCAGCTCGCCGCTTTTGAGCTGCCCCATAAGCTCGCGGCATTTCTCCGGCGTTCCCGTATAAAGCACGTCGCCCATTTTCGCCCGCCCGTTCTCCTGTGTCACATAGGCTTGCAAGAGGTAGCTGTTTTCCCGGCTGTCGCTGTAAGGGTTCCGGCGCACCTTGTAAATCGTTTCCGGGGTAAAGGCTTCTTTCGGGGCTGCACCCGCCTTTTCCTGTGCGCCGGATTTTCCCGGTGCGGCTGCTTCCGGCTTCTCTTTCCCGGCTGTATCTGCCTTTGCCGGGGCTTCCGGCTGCGGCTGCTCCGGCGGGGCTGCCTGTTCCTCTCTGGTGGGCTGCTCCTGTCCGGCGGTCTGCTCCTTGTCCTGTGCCTTTTGCAGCTCCGCAAGATTTTCGTCTATTGAATTGATAATCTCGGCGGCTGCGCTGCGTATCGTTTCAAGGGAGCTTTTCAGCTCGGACAATTCCCGCCCGCTACTCCACCCGGCGACATAGCCGAAAGAGTAGTCCGACGTGTCAAGCCCGTAATGTTGGCAGACGGTATAGGCGACGCTTTCCGCTTCGACTTCGCGGGTGCGGCGGTCAATGTGGGGCTGCTGCTCGTCCTTTGGCGCGTTGAGGTCAATGTCGTGCAGCTTCGCATGGGCGATTTCGTGAATGGCGGTCTTTAAGGTCTGCAATTCGCTCATGCCCTCGTTGATAGCAATGCGCTTGTCCTCCAAGTGGTAGTAGCCATGAGAGCCGCCCTCGATATTCTCAAAGGCGATAGGAACGGGGGAAGTCTTTTCAAGGGCTGCGAAAAAATCCTTGTAGCGGTCAACGTCGCCCGGCAGCTCGTCAATGGCAATGTCCGGCAGCTCCTTTCCCTCGGTCTGGGAAACGTCAAAGACGGATACCACCTTGTAGGCGGGTATGGTGACTTCCTTTTCCTCGGTGACGGGCTTCCCGTCCTTGCCGATTATGGGCTTCTGCGTGTGCGGGTCGATTTTCTGCATTTCCTGTTTGATTTTATAGGGCGACGGGGCAATGATTTTAATTCCCTTTTGCCCTTTCATCACGTTTCGCTCAAAGTTGTTCTTCCAAGCGGAAAAGCCCGCCACAAGGGAAGCGTCCGGCTTCTGCATGGCGATAAGGACGGTGTTTCGGAAGCTGTAATTATGGAATTTTGACATGACTTTCAGATATTCCTTGTAACGCTCGCTGTCAAAGAGTTCCGCAATACCCTGTTCCAGACGGTCGGTAATCTCTTTTAATTTCTCGGCGGGCTTCTCGCTCGTCAGCACGATAGGGATAACCGGGCGCGGCTCCTGTGGCTGCTCTGCGGCGGTTCGGGCGGTCTGCTCTGTGGCGGCTGCGTCCATAAAGGTCTTGTCCTGTCCGCCGCGTTCCGGCTGTGGGAAGCTCATAACGCGGTATTCTTTGGGTATCTCGTTTTCCGTTCCCCGATACCATTCGGTAAAGGTGTTCTGATTGTTATAGATATAGCCCTGTTCGGTAAACTGCCCCTTATCCTTGCTAACTGCGTCCCGCCCGTATTCTTCATACTTGAAATATTTCTTTGCTTCTTCGGGAAGCTCCAGCTCGTCCAGTTCGTCGATAAGATAATAACCGTAATCTTCTTCGCTGCGGACAGTGGGATAGAGCCAGTAACAGTCAAGGTTTTGTGCAAGGTTGATAAGGTCTTTCATGCTTCCGGCATACTCGCCATGTGTAACCGCCGCCGCAAATTTATCCTTGTCCCCGTCACTCTGCATTTCCAGAAGTTTTCCAAAATAATTCAGCTCGTCCATGCTTGCGCTTTGGATAACGGAAAGCGGCAAGTCAAAGGGGCAGTCCTCCGTAGAAGAATACCCGTTGATGAAAAAATCCTGCGGATTGTCTGCGGTAATGCCGACGCTTTCCATAGCCGCATGAAGCTGCTCTGTTGTGGTCGGCATGGGAAGCCACACGCCGCCCGGTTTGCCTGTTTCAAAGCGGCTGCGGCTGTCGATAAGAATTGAAAACTGCTCGTTTATGGTTTCACGCTCCTTTCTCTGTTCGGTGTCCTGTGGCGGCTCTGCTGTGGTGGGGGCTGCTTTTTCAGCGGTAGGCTGCGCCCGTTCCTCGCCCTCGATAGCATAGCCCGGTAAAAGCTGCCCGTTTACTTTGAAATGCTCTGCATACTCTGGCGGGATAGGCGGCGATACCTCGGTGAATAAATGCTGATAGGCTTTGATACGCCCATTCAGATATTTTTCCATAGCTGCCTTGTCTGCAAAGACTTTCCTTTCCTGTCCGGCGATTTTTGCCTGTCCGTAATTGTGGGGGCTGTTGGTGTAAATACTCCATGAAAGCGTCCACGAATAGGGAATGGATTTCTCTTTTTCCCTGTCATACCGGGTATTCTCGGATATGTGGTAGCGCATTTGGTAGACGCGGTTGCTGATGTGCTTCCCGTAGTCCGTAGCTTCCCACTGGTTCGCGGTATGCGTAGCTTCGGGTGTCCTCACATACTCAATGGCTTTGTCAATGGCAAGGGTCTTTCCCGCCTGTTCGTCCCATGCCGCCGCCTGTTCTTGCAAGGCTTCAAAAGCTGCCTGTTCAGCCGCCGCGTATTCTTCCCGCAATGCCTGTAACTGTTCTAAGGGCAGGGCGGTAAGCCCGGAAAGGTCAGCGGTCTGTTCCTCAAAATAAATATTTCGCTCTATCCGCATACTGTCAGCCGGGTCTAACTTGTCACGCTCAAACATGGAGTAACCTTTTTTCTTTTCCATTCATTCGCTCCTTTCTGAAATGGCGGCGCACCGCCGCGCTTTTGGGGTTCGCCCCGTACTACGGTGGGCTGTGCGTTATGCCAACAATTTTTTCATTTTTTTAGAGGGTTTGGGAAACTTCCCAACAAGCAAAATCCCCGTCCGGCGCGTCAGCGGCAGGACAGGGATTTACGGAAGTGGGTACCCGCTTCCTATGCTTGCTATTCAAGTTTTTAGTTCTTCTGTACTTCGATACGGTAGTTGACGTATTTCCCGCCAGTGTCAGCCAGAACGATAGTTCCGTCATAGGTCTTGCCTGTTTTCGGGGAATAGAGCTTCTTCACATTCACTTTGCCGGATTTAAGGAGCGCGGCGGCAATCTTCGCGGAAAAAGCGGTCTTGCGTTCCTCGAAAAAGCGGTCATTCTTCCACATGACAAAGGCACATTCTTTGTTGCTGCAATAATAGTTTTTCTTCCCCTCATGGACGGGGGAACCGCAACGGGGGCATTTGCCGACAGAGGGCTTTTCCTCCCGGAACAAATCCTTTTTCCCGTCCAGTGCTGCGGCGTGTGTCTGCACAAGCTCCCGCGCCATAGCTTCAATGCCGGACAGAAATTCGCCGGGGTCTGCGGCTCCCTTTGCTATCTGCGTCAGATTGTTTTCCCATTCTGCGGTAAGCTGCGGGGAAGTGAGCATATCCGGCAAGACTGATATAAGGGCGGCTCCGTTCTGCGTGGGGATAAGCTGCTTCCCCTTGCGCTCTGCAAAGCCGCCCTTTACCAGTTTTTCAATGACGGCGGCGCGGGTGGCGGGAGTGCCAAGCCCCCGGCGTTCCGCGTCCGGGTCGGTGTCCCCGTTCCCGGCTCGCTCCATAGCAGAGAGAAGCGACGCTTCGCTGTGGGGCTTCGGCGGCGTTGTGGTATGCTCCGTTACTTTTGCGGCGGGGTTAGGAAAGTTCTGTCCCTCGGAAAGCTCCGGCAGCGTCACGCCCTCATTTTCCCCGTCCTCTGCTTCGGGCTTATCTTTCAGCGTCGCCCGGTATCTGCGTTCAAGCTCTTTCCAACCCTCCGCAAGTACGGTCTTTCCCCTTGCGGTGAAGTCTGTCCCGGCGCATGAGAAAACCGCCGTAACCGCTTCATAAATATGCGGCTCGGCGGTGGCAAAAAGCAGACGCGCCCCCGCAAGGGTAAGGATATTCTTCTCGCTTTCCGGCAGCGCGTCCGGGTCAGCCTTTGCAAGCTCCATAGTGGGAATGATTGCGTGGTGGTCTGATACTTTCTTGCTGTCTAATACCTTTGCAATCTCCGGCGTGAAGTCCGCGCCCGCCATAAAGGGGAGCTTTTCGCAAAGCAGCGCGATAATGTCCGCTGCGGTGCCGCCCATGTCGTCAGTAAGAAAGCTGCTGTCCGTCCTCGGATAAGTAAGGAGCCGCTTTTCATAAAGGGATTGTGCAAGGTCAAGGGTCTGCTTTGCGGTGTAACCGAAAATGCGGTTCGTTTCCCGCTGCAAAGAGGTAAGGTCAAAGAGCTTTGGCGGGGCTGCGGTTTTCTTCTCTCTGGTAAGGGAAACGCATACCGCCTTTCCCGCTTCGCAAGCCCCTTTCAGCGCGTCGGCTTCTGCCTTGTCCGAAATCCTTTCGCTTGCCGCGTCCGCGCCGGATAAATCAAGGCGAACATGATAATATTTTTCTTTCTGGAAATGGGAGATAGCCGCGTCCCGGTCGGTGAGCATTTTTAAGGTCGGGGTCTGGACGCGCCCCACGTTCAAGGTCTTTCCATACAGGCAGGAGAAAAGCCGGGTGGCGTTAATGCCGATAAGCCAGTCAGCCTTTGCGCGGCAGAGGGCGGACGCAAAGAGCGCGCCATAGTCCCGCCCGTCTTTGAGGGAAGCAAAGCCCGCCTTAATCGCCCCGTCCTCCATTGAAGAAATCCACAAGCGGCGCATGGGCTTCTTGCAGCCCGCCACTTCGTAGACAAAGCGGAAAATCAATTCACCCTCGCGCCCCGCGTCACACGCATTTACCACTTCGGAAACGTCGGCGCGGTGCATAAGCTCTTTAATGGTTTTGAATTGCTTCCCCTTGTCCGGGTCAACGGCGTACTGCCATTCCTCCGGCAGAATGGGTAAGCTGTCAAAACTCCATTTTTTATATTGCTCCCCGTAGGCGGCAGCTTCCGCAAGCTGTACCAAATGCCCGACGCACCATGAAATGAGGTAGCCGCCGCCCTCGATATACCCGTCCTGTTTCCCCTTAATGCCAAGCGCGGCGGCGATAGTCTGCGCCACGCTCGGCTTTTCTGCAATCACAAGTCTAAATGCCATGAAAAAATCCTCCTTTCAGCGTTCCGGCGCGGTGTGCTTCTTCTCCTGTGCCTGTTTCAGACAATAGCCGATACAGGGGGATTGCGCCTTATAAGGGCAACGCATACACGCCGGGGATTTTGGAACGGGCGGCGCACTGTCACGCCGCCCGGTGGGTCTTTGTACCATCATTTTTTCTAAAGGGTTTTCGGTAAAAAGCGTCATGCTTCCTCGTCCTCCTGTTCTTCATCAGAAAGCCCGTCCCCCTCGTCCTCGTCGTAATCGTCAAAATCGAAATCTTCAAGGTCGGTGTCGCCCTTGACGTTCTGCTTTGGCTTCATAAACTTAAAATAATAGAACGCGCCCCCGCCGCCAAGAAGTGCCACGACAAGGAAAAGCACAAGCCCGCCTGTATTGCCTTTCTCTTTGGGCTGCTCTGTTGGTTTCTCGGTTTCCGGCTCCGCTTCCTTGCCGCTGCAAGCGGTCATGTTGTCCTTGCAGACAGGGCAGCTCACATTTACCTTTCCGGCTTCGCATTTATCGGTGCAACTGCAAACGGCGGGCGGGGCTGCTTCGGTGCTTCCGTCCTCCATGAGTGCCATAAGGTCGGCTTCGTCCACTTGATTAAGGAAATGTACGGTGTCCTCGCCCTCGTCGTCCCGGTCGATAAGGATATAAAAGTAATTGCCGTTTTTGGTCGTCACTGTGATAAGCTGCTTGTTGCCGCCGAAATCGTCTACAAGGGTCGCGTTCCCGTCCGGGGTAAGGGGTTCTTCCTTTTCGGGTTCCTCATAGACAACGCCGCTGTCGTCGGTCGCGTCCTGTCCCTCCGGGGTCTGTGCAAAGGCGGTGACGGAAAAGCCGCCCGTCAGCATGAGGGCGGCGCAGAGTGCGGTCAAGGTTCTAAGGATTTTCTTATTCATTCTCGGTGTCCTCCATTTCTTCGGTGTCGTGGTCTGCGGGTTCTGCGGGGTAGCCCGGCGCGGCTTCCATGCCCGGAATACCGCCGCCGGAAAGCATAGCGGAAAGCTCATGCGGGGAAAGGCGCATGGAGCGCACAAGCTGTACGATTTGCAGGTTTTCCGCTTCGGTTTTCTGCGCTTCAAGCCCCCTTAATCTGTTCTGGTACTCGGTGATTTTCTCGCGGGTCTTTGCAATCTCTTTGTCGATACGTTCAATTTTGTTCATAGCCATCAATAAATTTCTCCTTTCTTTGCTCAAAAATATGTTAATTCCAGTTCATCAGCCCATAGCCTTTGATACAGGAGTAATTGACGGGGTAGCTCTTTATCTTGCAGGCGTCGCCGGAATTGCCCTCGACGGTATAGACGCGCTCCCCGTCCGTTCCGATAACAAGCCCCACATGGTCTGCGCTCCCGTCCCCGTCCCAGTCGAAAAAGATAGCGTCGCCGGGGGCGATATTCTCATAGCCCCTCGCGCCCCATTGCCCGCGTGACTGGAACCAGGGTACGCCCTGTGACTGGCACCCGGCAAAGCGCGGCTCGCTCTTTCCGGCTTGATTGTAGCACCATGAAACGAAACAGGCGCACCATTCCACGCGGCTGTTAAATCCGTACCAGCTCCAAAAGGGTCGCCCGCCCACGTTGCCGACTTGCCGCTTCGCAAGGTCTACAACGGCGGTGTTGCCGGGGCGTGTGCCGTTTACAAGCTGTACGCCGCTTAAATCCTCGGACGCGCCCATATCGGGGGAGCCGCCGCCGAAAATCAGCGGTTTGTTTCCGCTTGTTTCCAGATAGACGCGGTACATTTCAAGCTGCTGTGGCGTTAGAAGTTCCTCCGCAATCTCGGAAATGGGCTTGTTCGTCAGCTTCACGTTGAGGATATGGTACTCGTAGGGTACTTCCTCGGTGGTCGTTTCCCCTGTTTCCGGGTCTGTGCTTGTTTCTGTGCGGTAGCGGATTTCCGTTTCTTCTGTCAGCGTCAAAGTGTACTGCATGGCAAAGACGCGATTTAGCTCTGCCTGTGCGCTCTGCGGGGTGTAGGTCTGTAAAAGGGCGGTGAGGTAGGACGCTAACTCATGGGGGTTATGCCCGATACTGTCAAGGTCATAGCGGTATTCGTCATAGCCGGGGTGGGTGCTTTCGATATTGTCAATCTGCTGCTGAAGCTCGTTTTCCTTTGCGGCGTAATTGTTCTCCGTCGCCACAAGGTCGCTGTCCTCCGACGTGTAGGAAGTCCCAAGTATGCCGTTCATCAAGCCGGAGAACATGGAACCGCAAGAGGAAAGCCCCGCCGATACCATGATGAATAAGAGTAGCGCGGCAACGGCGATACATACGCCCGCCGGGTGCCGCCCTACAAAAGCGATTGCCTTTTTTGTTTCCTCGGCGGTCTTTTTTGCCGCCTTGCGGGTGTTCTCTGCGGCTTTCTGCGCCGTTTTTGCGCCGCCTTTCCTTGCCGACTTTGCATACTGCCGCTTGATTTGCTGCTTCTGCATGAAGCGGGAAAGGGGATTGCCCGCAATCTGCGGATTGTCATGCAGGGCTTTATGGTACTGAAAATCCACATTCGCCTTGAACGCCGCTTTCTCTGCCTTTGCCGCCGCCCGGTAGGGTTTGAGCTTGTGGCTGTGGTAGCCCTCCTTGACTTTCCGCGCCCCGTACTTTGCGCCGCGCTCTGCCAGTTCTTCGGATTTGTGCGCCCCCTCAACGCCGGAATTGTCCTTTTCAACGGAATGTATCTTGTTGTGGACGAAAATACCCGCTTCCTGTGCGGGGCGGGATAGCGGGTTATTGTGGGGCTTATTCTTTCCTATGGGCTTTTCCTGTTCCTCAAAATGTAGGCGGGTCTTGCCTTTCCCGGTGGCTTCATCAAAGGTGCGCTCCCGTACAAGTTTCTTTTCTTTGGGGATAGCCGCCTTTGCCGCGTCCAGACGGTCGGCTGCTTTGTCCGATTTTCGGATATACCTTTCAAGCTCCGGCGTTGCCCGTTCCTCGTCGGTAAACTGCAAGCGGGAAGATTTTTCTTTTGCTGTGGCTTCTGCCTGTGCTTTCCTCGCCGCCTTTTTGCTCGCCTTTCTGGTACGCGCCCCGTCGATACGTTCCAAGACGCGCTCGGCTGCTGCGGTGTCCTGTTCCCGTTCTGCCCCCGGCGCATGGGGAAGCGGCGGCGTGTCGGTTAAGGGCGGGGAAGTTGCGCCGCCCGGTAGGGGCTGCGCTGCCTGTTCCGGCTGCGGTGGGGCTTCGGTCTTTGCAAAGTCCGCGTCCCTTATCCGCTTGCTGATACGTTTCTTTTTCCCGGTAGCGGCGTTTACCTCGACAGCCCCCTCGCGGGTCATTTTCTGCGTGACTTTTTCACGCGCCTTATATTGTTTTATGTGTCTGTCCCTCCAATCCGCGCCCTTGCAAGGGCGCAATACTCGGCGTTTATCTCAATGCCTATATAATGCCTGTCAAGCTGCTTTGCGGCTGCCCCCGTCGTGCCGCTGCCGAAAAAGGGGTCAAGCACAACGCCGCCTTTCGGACAGCCCGCCTTGATACAGGTTTCGGCAAGTTTTGGCGGGAACGCGGCGAAATGCCCGCCCTTGTAGGGAACGGTATTGATAAGCCACACGTCCCGCCTGTTCCGCATGGTCGGCATGAGGGCTTCGTCGTAGTAGCTGCCGCTTCGCGCCCGGTTAAGCCCCTGTACGTTCCCCTGTCCGGGTACTTCGTCCGCATATTTCTGTCCCGCGCTGCGCCCGGTGCGGTACCGCGCCGCCGTTGTGGGGGCTAACGGCTCGGCTATGGCGGCTGCGTCATAAAAATACTTCTTTGACTTCGTAAGCAGAAAGATATGTTCATAGCAGCGGGTAGGGCGGTCTTTCACGCTCTCCGGCATGGGGTTTTCTTTCTGCCAGATAATGTCGCTCCGTAAATACCACCCGTCAGCGCGTAGGGCAAAGGCTAAAAGCCAAGGGATACCGATTAAGTCCTTTTGTTTGCAGCCGGAAACGCGGTTGTTTCTTGCAATCTGCTGTCCGTTTCTGCCTTTCGGGTTCTTCGGGTCTGCATGGTAGCCTTTATTTCCTGTGCCGCAGTAGGTGTCCGCGATATTCAGCCAGAGCGTACCGTCAGAACGCAGTACCCGGCGCAGCTCGCGGAAAACCTCGGTCAGCCTGTCAATGTACTGCTCCGGCGTGTCCTCCCGCCCAATCTGCATATCAAGCCCGTAATCCCTAAGCGCATAGTAGGGCGGGCTTGTGACGCAACAGTGTACGCTTTCCTCTGGAAGCTCCCGCAAGGCATAGAGCGCGTCCCGGTTGATGATTGTGTCAGTTTTCAGCCCGTTCATGCTTCGCCCACTTCCTCCGGCTTCGTCGTCATTACCCGGTAAAGCTCGGTGTCTTTCGGGAAGCGGTCTACAAAGGGCAGCACCACGTTCCCGTAGAAGATAAGCCCCTCGCCCGCTTCGGTGTGGGTGACATACTTCATCTGCTGCGGGGAGATGTTGAGCTGCTTTGCAAGGATAGCCCGGTCGCCCGCCGCCTGATTGAGCATGAGGACAAAATCAGAGTTTTCAAAGATATTCTCCACTTCGCGGGAAGCAAGCAAATCTTTGACGTTCTGCGTGATTGCTGTGGGTATGCCGCCCCATTTTCTGAAACGCTTCCAGATTTCAACGGAATAGGCGGCGGTCTGTTCCTCTTTCAAGAGAAGATGAAATTCGTCCATAAAATACCGGGTGGATTTCCTTTCTGCCCGGTTGACGGTGACGCGGTTCCATACCTGGTCCTGCACAATGAGCATACCTAATTTTTTGAGCTGCTTCCCAAGCTGCTTGATGTCAAAGCAGACAAGGCGGTTTGAAAGCTCTACATTCGTCCTGTGGTTAAAGACGTTAAGGCTCCCGGAAACATAAAGCTCCAACGCCGCCGCGATACGCGCCGCTTCCGGCTCCGGCTGCTTCAAAAGCTCGTTGTAGAGGTCGCCCAAGATAGGCATTTTCTCCGGGTCGGGGTCTGCAAGGAAAGGGCGGTACACGTTCCTAACAGCGCGGTCAATGACGGTCTTATCGACGGGCTGCAAGCCCTCCTTGCCGCCTATGACAAGCTCGCAGAGGGAGAGGATAAAGTCGGATTTCAGCGCAAGGGGGCTGTCGTCCTCGCTGTAATTGAGGTTAATATCCATAGGGTTCACATACTGGGGCTTCCCGTCAATGCCCTTGCCCGTAGGCGATAACCGTATCACTTGCCCGTCAAGCCGCTGCACAAGGGAAAAATACTCTGCTTCCGGGTCGCAGATAATTATGTCGTCGTCGGTAATGAGGAAAGCGTTTGTCATTTCCCGTTTGGCGGCAAAGGATTTCCCGCTTCCCGGCGTACCCAAGATTAAGCCGTTGGGGTTCTTTAGCTGCTTGCGGTCGCAGAGTATCATGTTGTTAGACAGGGCGTTTAAGCCGTAATACAAAGCCGCGCCCGTCTGAAAAAGCTCCTGCGTGATAAAGGGGATAAAGATAGCGGTGCTTGACGTGGTAAGCCCTCTTTGAATGGGGATAAGGTTCTCCCCAAGCGGTACAGAGGACATAAGCCCCGCTTCCTGTTGGTAGTCAAGGCGGGTTAAGGCGCAGTTGTTCTTCTGTGCAATGCCCGCCGCCGCGAATACGTCATTTTCCAGTTTCCTTTTTGTGTCTGCCATGTTCACCACAAGGAACGTCAAGAGGAACATTCTTTCATTCCGGCTCTGCAAGTCCTGTAAGAGGTTCTTCGCTTCGCTGCCGAAAGTGGCAAGGTCGGACGGGATTATATCCATGTCGTAGCCGCTGCGTACCGCTTTTTTCTGTTCTTCGATTTTCATTTTGTCAAGGTCGGTGATTTTCCGCTTGATTGTCTTTATGGCTTCGGTCTGGTCGATACTGTGGATATGCAGATTGACGATAACGCCCGTTTCCAAGTCCAGAATGTCAGATAAGATACGGTCGTTTAATTCCGGCGCAAGGATTTCAAGGAATGAAACCGCGCCGATTTTGCGCCCCATGCGGAAATACCGCCCCTCGCCAAAACGGAAAGAGGACGGGGCGATAAAGTCCTTTGTGGAAAGCCCGGACGGGGCAAGCCATGAAAAATCAAAGGCAAACTGCCCGCCCTCCGGGTGGAAAATGCCATGCAGCATTTTAAGGCGTTCATAGCCTGTCATGGGGCGGGCAGACACGCCCAAGAGCTTAAAGTTGTTGAGTACGTCCGTTTCGATACGGGCAAGGCGGGATTTCGCCGCGCCCAGACTGTCGGCTTCAATGGCAAAGGTGATATATTTTGCTTTGACAAGCCCGTTGTTGCCCTTTGCAAGCTGGTTTTTCAGCATATCCCGGTATTCTGTGCGGATAGAATTGAAAGCGTCCTCCTGTGCCGGGATATTGACCGCCTTTTCCGCTTCGCCGCGCTGCGTCCCCTGATTGATGAAAGAGAGCTGCACCGAAACGGAAGCGTCAAAGTAGTTGAGGAAGTCGCACCAGTTCTCAAAAATGGCGGTCTTGTCGTCTGCCTGTGCAAGCTGATAGTTAATATCTTCAAAGGCGACGGTCTTTGAGTATTTCCGTCCCGTAACCTTGCAGATACCGTCCGGGTACATCTGGATATAAGGGATTGTCTGCTGCGCGGTGTGCGCTTTCCCGTCGCCCTTTGCCTGTCTGATGATTTCCGCAATCTGCTTTTTCTCGGCGCGGGTGAGCTTGCGGGGCGGGTTAGGCTTTGCGCTTCCCGCCGCGCTGTTTCTTCGTGTTTCCTTTTGCAATCGCTGATACCTCCTTTTCAAGTTTTCTCTGCCGTTCTAAGACGGAATAAAAGTTGTCTGTCCTGTATGGTCGTTCTTTGGGGGCTATGAATTTCGTCTGAATGATGTTCTTCACCACCACTTCAAGGGGCTGTCCATGCTTCTCATACATGGCAAAGAGGAAACAGGGCAGCATGACGGCAATCATAGCCATAGACGCAAGGCTTGTGCCTGTGCTGTCTTTGAGCAGAAAGAAAAGCGGCAAGCCGAACAGGAGAGCCGCCGCAAAACATACAATCTGCCGTTTGGTAAGGTTGAACGCTACTTTTGTCTTGACTTTGGATAAGTCTTTGGGTACGGGTACATACGCCAAGTGAAAACCTCCTTTCTCTGGGTTTGGTGTTGCTGTAACTTCCCATAAGGGTAATCAAGGCAAAGGTCAATCTATGCCCTTTGCCCGCCCGTATTATATGGGGGTTATCCGCGTCAAGGTCGGGTCGTATTTTCGCCGCTTCGCTCTGAAAATCTCCACCCTGCCCTTGACACGCCGCTAATGCGCGGAGAATATCGACTTCGCCAGTGCGCCGGATTTGAACAGGGAGAAACAGAGGATAACGGTATAGGCTGCAAGGGAGAATATCGCGCTGTGCAGATTGTCCGCTATTATCATGTTGTTTACCAGAACCGCGTAAATGCCGACGCATATCATAATGAGGAAGCCTTGAAAACCGATAGCGAACAGGGATTTGAGGTAGTTGTTTCCTATCTGCCCCCATTCCCGGTTCGTCATTGTTGCAAACGGGATAGGCGATACCGAACAGTAAAGGTAAATCTCTATCATGCGCCCGTAGAGGATAACGGTTATCAGTACGGACATGATTTTCATGCACAAGCTCACAAGGCTTGTTTCCATGACAAGTAAGAGCAGTTCGGGGATTTCCATAGCGTCAAGCCCGTCCTGCATGGAAGCAAGGGCGGCGGCAACATCAATCTCTGTGCTGCCGCCGATTACCCCCGCCGCGCCGGAAACAACGTGCTGCGCCATATCGAACACCGCCATAGTGATGTCAAAGGTGTGCGTCACAAGGTAGACTGCCACAAACGCCTTGAACACCCACTTGAAGAACATGGAAGTGTCAACGTCGTGCATATTGTTCTTTTCCGTTACCATGCTGATAAGCTCATAGCATAGGACGTAGGTAATGACAAGCCCCGCAATGGGTACGATTACATTCTCACTAAGGGTCTGTATCATGGAGAATATATTTGCGTTCCACCCTTGCGGGGTCTGCCCTACCTCTGCGGCGATAGTGCCGACTTTCTCGTTTACGTCCCCGAACATAGTTGACAGATTACCGTTTATGGCTCCTATGAGGATTTCCTTTATCCATTCGTTAATCGCGTCAAGTATGCTCTGCATAAGCCTTTACCCGCGCTTCTTAACCGAACAAGCCGGAAAGCAGCGGTACAAGGGTCATGCCGATAAGGGCAACGCCGCCGCCCGCCATAAGCTGCTTCATGCCCTGGCTCTTTGCTTATGTGTGATAAAGAAGTAATAGAAGTGTAAAAAATTTTGCCGTTCCTATCCGGCACATGAGGTATGTCGGATAGGTCGGGCGGTTAGGTGTCGGGCAGTTCTACCTTGCCGACAAAAGAATAATAGATTTCGATTTCCTGTCTGCGTAACTTGCCCCGGCGTTTCCCGTCAAGGGCAACGCTTTCATGGACAACGATTTTCTCCACAAACTCCCGCAGCAGAGTAGGGGTAAGTTCTTCAATGGTAGTGTGCCTGCGTACCACATTCATAAACTTTTCAGCGTTTGCGGTGGCTTCCTGCGCTTTGGAAAGTTCTTCCCGCAGTCTGGCGGCACGTTCTTTCAGTTCTTTCTGCTCGGCTTCATAGTCTGCCGACAGCTCTGTGAAACGCTCGTCCGATATGCGCCCGGTTACGCTGTCCTCATACAGCCGCTTGAAGATAGCAGATAACTCGGCTATGCGTTTCTCGGCGGCTTCCAGCTCCTTTTTCTTGGCGGCGTTCCTGCGTCTGTCCCCGTCCTCATTCTGCTCGATTAAAAGCTTCATAAACCGGGCTTCATGCTTTGCCGCATAGCTGGTAACTTTCCGCAGATTGGAGAGTACGCCAGCGGTCAAGAGGTCAGTGCGGATAAAGTGCGCTGTGCAGTCGGCGGTGCGTTTCTTGTAGCTTCCGCAGATATAACAGTCCTGCTTGCGCTTGTCCGTCTGGTATCGCTGCTGGTACATGACGCTGCCGCAGTCGGCACAAAAGAGTATGCCGGAGAACAAGCCCACTTCGTCATAACGGTTGGGGCGTTTGCGCTGCTTGCGTAACTCCTGCACCCGTTCCCACGTTTCCCGGTCAATGATAGGCTCATGGTGGTTCTCAAAAACCGCCTGCTTTTCCGGGGGATTTTCTATGCTGTGTTTCAGCTTGTAGGACGGCTTCTCGGTCTTAAAGTTTACCAGACAGCCCGTATATTCCCGGTTTTCCAGCAGATGAACCACGGTATTGGTCGCCCACTTGCACTCATAGCCGGGGTGGTAGCGGCGGGTGCTGCCCGTCCTGCGGTATTCCAGCGTCCCCGGCGTGGGGATTTGCTGCTCGGTCAGCATACGGGCTATCTTGGTCGGACCGTTCCCGGCAAGGCAAAGGCTGTAAATCTGCCGTACCACCGGGGCGGCTTCCTCGTCAATGATAAAGTTTTCGTCCTCGTCCATGAGGTAGCCATAGACGGGCTTGCTTGTGATGGGCTTTCCGCTCATGCCCTTAGAGCGTTTTACTGCCTTGATTTTCTTGCTCGTATCTCTCACCAGCCATTCGTTAAAAATGTTCCGCAGCGGGGCAAAATCATTTTCCCCCTGTGCGCTGTCCACTCCGTCATTGATAGCGATGAAGCGGACACCTTTCTGTGGGAAAATCATTTCTGTGTACATTCCCACCTGTAAGTAGTTTCGCCCTAACCTCGACATATCCTTGACGATAACTGTCCCGACTTTCCCTGCTTCAATGTCTGCAAGCATGGCTTGAAATCCGGGTCTTTGAAAGTTCGCACCGGAATAACCGTCGTCGGTGTACCAGCGCAGATTAGAAAATCCATTCTGTTTGGCATAGGTTTCCAAAATCCTCTTTTGGTTGGAAATGGAATTGCTCTCGCCTTGCAGCTCGTCCTCATGGGACAGTCTTGGGTAAAGGGCGGTAATGAGTTGCTGGGTGGTCTGTCTTAACATAAATTCCTCCGTTTCCGACAGCCAGCCCCACTATTCCGTACCTTGATTGTACCACATGGGGCGGCTGTCTGTATAGCGGCAAAAGCGTCAAATCTGCTTCTTTACGGTCGGTAAAAATGACGGTTTTTCAATCAGGCTTATCACAGGTCAAATATCCGGCGGCGGCTTCTGCTTCCAGCACTTTCATCATCTTGTCAGCGGCGGTGTCGGTCGCCCCCTCCTTGAAAAAGCCAGACACCACAAGGATTGTGTTGCCTATCCTCGTTTCGGTCACGCAGTCCGGGCGGCGGGCAGGGCGTTTGTTTCTCTGGGTGTCGGTCATAGGCAAATCTCCTTTCCGGCAAGCAGCCGTTTCAGCTGTTCCATTTTTCCCTGTGCGGCGGCTTTCCTCAAATTCTCCCCGGTAAAGCAGAGAGGGGAACACATTTCAAGCAGGCGGTCATAAATCCGGGCGTGGGCGGTGTCCTCCGGGTGCTGCAATTCCTCCAGCGTGAGGTTGGTCGTCACAATCAGCGGCTTCCTGCTCCGGTAGCGGCTGTCAATCACATTGTAGACCTGTTCCAGACCGTATTCTGTGCCACGCTCCATTCCAAAATCGTCAATGATGAGCAGGGGGAAGCTGCAAAGGCGGGAAATATATTCGTTCCTGCCCGCAAAGCTGGCGGCAAGGTCGTTTAATATTGCTGCAAAGTTTGTCATGCACACCGGGACTTCCTGCTCCATGAGGGCGTTTGCAATACACCCGGCAAAATAGCTTTTCCCAGTGCCTACCCTGCCCCACAAGAGCAGCCCGTAGTTCCCGTCCTTTATCTGTTCCCAGCGTGCCACATATCCGGCGGCGTTCTTCATCTGCGGGCAGCTGCCGTTATCGTTGGCAAATGTCCAGTCCTGCATGGTCTTGTCTGTAAAGCCCTGCCGTTTCAGCCGTTCCACCGTTTCAAGGTGGCTGCGCCGCTTCTCGGCGGCTTCCCGTTCCTTACGGGCTGCCCGCTGGCAGTCGCACTCTGACGGGTGGCGGTCACGCCCG
Source organism: Clostridium sp. MCC328 (assembly GCF_018785465.1). Taxonomy (NCBI): domain Bacteria; kingdom Bacillati; phylum Bacillota; class Clostridia; order Eubacteriales; family Clostridiaceae; genus Clostridium; species Clostridium sp. MCC328. Next base: position 23,674 of record NZ_WQPW01000022.1, on the reverse strand, counting down.
AAAAAGGTCTTGCCCTCCGGGAAATAGGCTTCTTTGGGTTTCCGGCATTTGCCGCAGTATAAAAGCCCGTCCTCCCCGGTGTAATCCTCCGGCTCGGCTGTGGTGTCGGTCATAGGCAGTATGGTGTTGTGGATTGTATCGGTCATAGGCTTTCTCCCTCCTTGAATGAATAGTCCGGTATGCCTTTCTTTGGCTTCTCTTTGGCAGCGTCCTCCTGCGCCCACTTGTAAATGGTGGCTGCATGGCTCTGGTACTGCTTCCCGGTGGAAGCGATGTGGCAGGAAAGGCGGTCAAGGTAATACTCCCACTTGCCGGGGAAGTCCTGTTCCAGCTCCAAAAGTTCTGTGTCAGAAAGAAATACATTTTTATATCTGCCATAAGCGGCGGGGGGCTGCCCCTCACTCGCTCCTTTTGTTTGGCTCTCTATTAGGTTGTTTATATTAGTTTGGTTAGGGGACGGTTTTCCGACCGTCATAAGGTCAGTTTTCCGGCTGTCAGTTGGTCGGTTTCCCGCCCTTATGAGGGGCGGTTTTCCGTCCGTCAGTTGGTCGGAAAACTGTACCACTGGGATAGGCGGCACTTTCACATACAGACGGTTGGCGGCAGAAAAGCCCGTCCGTCTGCGTTCCAGCAGCCCGGCAGCGTCCAGTTCGTTCAGTGCGCCCTTTATGGTGGTGCAGCCTTTATCCAGCATTTCCGCTATCTCTGCTATGGGGTAGACAATGTATGTCCGTCCCTCGCTGTCCTGCCAGCCGTTCTTCTGCGAAAGGGTGGAACGGTCTAACAGCAGCGCATATAACTCTCTTGCGGTGTGGGATAGGTCTGTTTCCAGCAGGAAACGGGGGTAAGGCAGGTAAGCGGGCAGCTCCGTTCCTGCGGTCATATAATCAGCGATAGGGTTCACCTCCTTGTGGTGTCTGTCTGTGGGTTCTGTTACGCTTTTAGGGGGCGTTTTTAAGGGAAAAGGATAAATGTATCACGCACCCTTTGACACCCTCCAAAAAAGCCTTGATTTATGCGGGTTTGAAATGCCCTAAAGCGTGACATTTCTCCCTTTGTTTCCGCTTCCGTTTGGCGGCGTTTATCCGCTTCATGCGTCCGGCGCAGTCCGGGCAGTATTTCCCCCGGTTGGATTTTGGGAAGAAGAACGCCCCGCAGACAGCGCAGCGTTTCCGGCTTCCCCGGCGCAAGAGGGCGGCTTCCAGTGCTTCATCAAGGGGCAGGACAGCGGCGGTAAACCAGCGGCAGAGCAGCGAATAGCTGATACTCTGTACACACACGCAAGGCTCGCCGTCCTCCAACAGCAGGCAGTTCCCGCTGTCATAGTTGCAGCACTCATGCACAAGGCGGCGGGCTGCCCGGTACTGGCGGTAGTCCATGCGGGGGATATTACCGTTCATGGCTCTGCTCCTTTCTGCGCTGCGGCTCGCTCCGGCGTAAAATCTGGTCGATATTGCCCTTGACAGTCTGCAAGCGGCGGTACTCCTCCCGTTTTGCCCGGTAATCGTTGTAGCCGCTGTTTTTCTCTTTGATAAGGCTTTCAATCTCTGCTTGCAGGGATTTATAGCTCGGCAGCTTGGAAATGCCGTTCTCCCTGAAATAGCGGGCGGCTGCGTCTGCTATGATAAAGTCACTTTCATGCTTCTGACGGTAGGCTGCTTTTGCTTTGGCGTTTTTCTGCTGTTTCAGCCCGTCCCGGACAGGGCGGGTCTTGGAATAGGCAAGCACCTGCCGTTGCAGCTCCTTTTTCCCGTTCAGCGTCTTTTCCACCTGCTTCAACCACGCAAGGCTTTCCTGCATGGCGGCATAGGCGGCAGAACAGGCTTCGTCCAGTTCCTCCGGGGAGGAAAAGCCGTACTGCTGATAGGCGGTAACGGTAGCTGCCATTTGCTTTAGGTTGTGCTTTGCCGCCCAGCGGTCATAGCCCACGCCCTTGCCCTCGGCTCGCTTGGCTTCCCGGTCAACCATGCGCTGCAAGGTGTTGTCTGCCGGGGTGGTTTTTGCAGCTTTTTCCCCTTGTAACGGCTTTTTAACTGCGGCAGGGTATTCGGGTATGGCTTTGGTCTGTTCGGCAGCTCTGTGGGCGTTCTGCGTGAGCAGGGCAAGGACAGCAGCCTTGTCAAAATCGTCCCCCAGCTTTCGGGCTGTGATAGGCTTTGTCCTGTCCGGCGTGAGGTAGGAAAGCCGCCCCCGGCTCTCCTTGACGGTCACACCCTCCCGCAGCAAAAGGGAAGAAAACTCGTCAAAGCTGCCAGCTTGGGAAAGTGCCTGCCGTATCGTCCGGCGCAGCTTCGCCTTGTCCGTTTCAAACTTGGTGGGCTTGGTCGGCTGTCCGGCGGCTTCTCTGGCGGCGTTCTCTTTGTCAAGGGCAAGCTGCCCTTTCTTTGCCGCCCAGTATTCCCGTTCGGTTATCCGTTCCTTGCTGCCGTTCAAGAGGTCGATTTGGTAAAGCCCCTCCCGGTGGCACATCTCCATGACTTCACTCTTGAAATATTCCATAGCGGCGTTGGTGCAGCGGTGCTTGCAGCCCTCCCGTGTGTCGGCTGGTCTGTCCATGTAGGGCAGAAGCGGGACTTCGTAAATCCGCAGGGAGTTGATAACGATATGCACATGGATATTCCCGCTGTGGTTATGCCCGTCCGGGTGGGTGCAGATTAGGGCTTGGTGTCCGGGGAAATGCTCCTTGCAGAACTGCTCGCCCAGCTCCTGCGCCCGGTCTACGGTCAAGCCGTTGTCTGTCCCGTCCCGTGGGTCAAAGCTGATGATATAGTGGTGGCTTTTCACATCTTCCCGTTTTTGGTTTTTCTCATAGCGGAGATTGGCTCGCATACAGGCAACAGCGAAATCCTCGCCCCCGCAGTTGAGGGAAGAAATGCGGTAATCCTCCCTCGGTATCAGCCGCCCGTTTTCATCAAGGGTGGCTTTCATGGTAAACTCGTCATGCTCAAATGTGAGATAGGCTTCCGCTGCGCCATAGTCGGCGTTTTTAGAGCTGATATGTTTGAATGTTGCCAACAGCGTCACCCACTTTCTGCAAGACTTCAAACTTTAGGGCAGCAAGGTCGGAAACCGCCGCCCGTACCTCCCCGGCAAGCTGCGGATAGGGGCTGTGCCACTCGTTCAGCGTCCGGGCTATCTGGTTTAAGTTGCCGCCGATCCTCCCGTATTCGGCGGTCAGCTTCCCGACAGCGGCAAGCAGCTCGTCATTGATGGGGGAAACGGTTATGATGGGGCGTATGGCTGCCCCGGTTATGGCTTGCCGGATAAACTCGGCTTGGCTCATGTGGTAAGCAGAAAGCCGCTGGGCAAACTCGGCGTATTCTTCCTCGGTCATGCGTGTTTTGACTACCCGGCTGCGGTGCGGCGTGTTGTATCGTTTCATAGGTGGTTGACCTCCTTTCTGTGCGTGGTGTCCTCTCACTAATAGGAGAAAAACAGGGTGTGAAGCGGAACTGTTTTTGAAAAATCCGAAAAATATTTTGAGGGGTTTTTCAGCGGCGCAAGCCGCATAAGCAGGGTTTGGGGAAGGCACTCCCCAACAAGATTCCCGCAGGGGCAAAATGAGCGATAAGCGAATTTTGGCACCTCGGTAGAATCTTGCTCTAAGAAACTGCCGGCCTGCCGTTCACTTGCTACTGCCACTTTTTCAGAAAATCTATAACCAGCTTTTTTTATAAAAGGCTGCGGGCTGGCGTTTTTCCCTTACTCCCTACAAACCACAAAAGAGCAGAATGGACGGACTTTCCGGCAAGAACTTTTCCGGCGGCTCGGTCTTTCCCGACAATAAGGCGTTTCGGAAGCTGCGTTTTGCCCGCTGTCTGAAAAAAATGGCAGCCTTTTTTGGTTTCACTGTCTAATACGGAACTTTTGGAAATTTGCCAAAAATGGACGCAAAAAAAGCAGCAAATCTTTTTCGGATTTACTGCTTCATGTGCCGCTGCGGTGCGGCGGGATGGATATTCAGTTGAAATAAAAGAGGATGGTGGTACTTTAGTCTATCGACTCTTTACTAACTATTAGGTAATCTTGAAAGATTTTCCTTGAATTTATCTAAAGAATGTTCATTGTTTCCCGCAAAAATAAGTGGAATTGTATATTCATATGATATGCCATTTTCATAGTCCGATAATTGTATTTTTATAGTATCATCCCTCTCATCTTTAGGTGCTATATATATGAATGAATTTTTATTTATATCAGATATTTTCCCTTTTTCAGAAGAAACAGTATAACCCCAGTCTGTTAAATTTGTCTTTATTGTAACTTCTGTTTCTGTTTCTTTTCTAGTCTGCAATGCTGTTTTATCGATTTGGATATCAAAAGGAGTCGAACCTAACAATTCACTGTTTATATTTACAAGTTCTTCTCCATTTGTTTTAGAAATATTAGATTCATCTTCATAATTTTGTTGAGATTCATCTTTTGGTGTTTCTCTGTTACATCCTAATAAAAAGCATAAAATAATTAGTACTAATACAGAAAGTTGTTTTTTTTGCATTTATTTCTCCTTTCATATTATCAAAGAAAGCACTGAGAGTACTTTCAAGAAATTTTGAAATGTTCTCAATGCTTTCTATTTTTTGATTATAAACTTGCCGGTAATGATACTATGTTAATTTATCTCTTTCGCGTAACCTTTGTTGCAATATACACATGCACCATTCACCCATTTGTAAGACATTTCAATCGTCTCAACTTCATAAATGCTTACTTCTCCACAAATTAAACATTGTTTGTAATTATATACATGACGTGTCGCACATTTATCCCAGTCATCATATATACCAGGCATTTCATCTTCATATCCATAGTACTGGGGAGAACCCCAACTATGAGTATGAGCGGCAAATACAGTCATTGGAGCAGCTACAATTCCAGCTACTACTGAAAGTGCTAAAATAGATTTTCTTAAATTCATAAGTTCCCCCCTTTCCTTAAAAATACATAGCTCTTTGTTACATTGTCATTTTAACATAATAATTGGTAAAATGCAATAATTTATTTTCTATTTACGAGAAAATACTGTGCATATTATCTTATTTAGGAATAGTTAAGGCGGCTACCTAAATCTTTTTATTACTTTACCGCACATGAGCATTCGCGCCCGGATTGTCGTTGCCGTAGCCCTCCATGAGATTGATAACGCCCCAGATACCAAGCCCGGCTCCAAGTGCTACAACAAGGGTCTGCAAAACGTCTACTGCGCTATTGAAAAATGCCATAAATAAATCCTTTCTGCCGCGTCTGCGGCTGTCCGGCAAGCGGACAAAAGGCGGTCAGCGTATGCCGCCGCATAAAAAAACCGCCCTCTGGTAAAGGCGGCTGTCCCCGCGCTGCGTAAGTTCTGCGGCGCGGCGGTATTCAGTTGTAGGGGGGTGCGGCTCCTGCCGCTGTGTGCTGCGCCGGAAAGTAGGGGCGCGTATCATGTAGCCGATATTGATATATGTGATTGCTTCGATTCCTCCTTTCGGTGTCCCGCTGTGCTGCCGGACGGGTATTATTCAGACTTGCGGGAAGTGAATAGCTTGCATAGCAAGGTGTTCGCTTCCCGCAAGTTCACAAAGGGGTAGCTGCCGCAAGGCAGCGTAGGGGAAGTGTAGCTTCCCCTGTCCCCCCCTCCCCGGCGGTCTGCCATGCTGTCACTGTTGAGGGATAAGCCCCCGGCGCGTGACATACTCCGTTGCAAAACGGCGGTGTTCCGCTTCCTTTTCCCGCCAATACTCCCATAATGCAGCGTCGGCGGCTTCCGCAACATTCATTAAAAACCGTTCAAGCTGCTTTTGTTTTTCCTCTGCGCTACGTTTCCTCATGGTCTGCGTCCTCCTGTAAGTCTGCTGCGTCAATCTCGTAATAGTCAAAAACCTCGTCGGGCTTGACAATGGCGGGGCGGCGTTTAAGGTGCTTTTCCATGTCAAAGGCGTTCTTCGGGTCTGCGTCGGATAGGTACTTGTATTTCGGGTGTTTCGTTATGTCGAATTTGTCCGAAAAGAACGGGCGCACCCCGCGTAGCTGCAAGATACATTTCCCTCCGTCCATGACTGCGATTTCATCTTCCGTCATAAGCTGCTTTCCCAATTTCTGATAGTTCAGCCCATGCGAAAGCTCCCGCCCCCTTGTTTCGGAAGTGTTGAAGCTGTCTATCGTTTCCTTGCCTAAAATCTCCGATATTTCTTTGAGCGTGGTTTTTTCCTTGCCGCCCAAGAAAAGCGTGGTGTCGCAGTTGCCGACTATGGTATCGGCGTTGTCCTTGTAGATTGCCTTTAGCTGTGACTGGCTCTGCAAGATGATTGACGCGGAGATTTCCCGGCTCCGTATGGTTGCGATTAGTTTCTCAAATTTGGGGATTTGCCCGATATTCGCAAATTCATCAAGTAAGCACCGTACATGGACGGGAAGCCGCCCGCCGTATTCATCATCTGCTTTGTCGCACAAGAGGTTGAATAGCTGTGTGTAGAGAATACTCACGACAAAGTTAAAGGTGTCGTCGGTGTCGCTGATAATCACGAAAAGGGCGGTCTTTCTGTCACCTATGGTGTCAAGCTCCATTTCGTCGGTTTCCATAAGCTCCCGCAGCTCCTTAATGTCGAATGGGGCTAACCTCGCGCCGCATGAGATAAGTATGCTTTTTGCGGTCTTGCCAGAGACGAAAAGTCAAGGACTTTTTCATCAAATTCACAAACAAGTTACATTTTGCTGAATCTCGTTGCGAAGCAGACGCTTGATTTTGTCCTCCATTGTCTCTCTGGCGTTCTCGTTGAAGTGGACACGGACGATATAGGTCGTGCCGTTTATCTGCTTTCTGACGGTGGGTGCGGTGTGCTGGGTGGTGGTCTGTGCTGCTGTGTTTCTGTTTTCTGTCATTCAATACCTCCTGTGAATGAAAAATGCCCGACAAGGAAAGGCTGACAACGAAGTCCTGACAACGGACATTCAAAAACCTTTTATCTTATCGGGCGGCTCTTATTGCTTACTATTTACTTTTTCTTTGAAATCTTGGTTGTCAAGGTTGTCAGAGAGAGAAAAGTCCAGTCTTGACAAGGCTTTTTCGGATTTTGCCCGACAACGGGATTGACAACCGGCTCGGCAACAAGCTGACAACAGGATAGCAATTTTCTATCGCCATCCCTCCGGCAGTTCCATCTGTTCAAGCTCCGCATCGGAGAGAGGAATAAATCTTCCGTCTCCGTTGTCAGCTTCTCCGTTGTCGGGCAACTCACGCTCCCAACCTTTCTGACGAAGATACGGCTTCGGGAAGTGTCTCGGATTGCTGAAAGACTTCCAACCTTTGACAACATTGTTCATAATGTCGTTTATCTCTCGCAGTTCCCATTGCTTCGGCTCGTCATACTCATGCCCCAATGCTTCTCTGTAAAGCTGTTTGGAGCAGACGGCATTGCCTGTGTAGCTGTCCAGATAATCAAGTATCTGTCCGGCTTTGGTGTCCTCCGGCATAAACTCCCTTTGATGTGCTTTCAGATACTCATTCATTGTCGGGCTAAACCGCAGCTTGAAGTCTCTGCTTCGGTAGATCGCCATTGCTTCTGCCCACATCTGATGAATGTAGGCTCTGGATTCTTCCTCATTGTCGAGGATATGCACCTCGGCTCTTTCGGGGTAAACCATGACCGGCACGAAACGGCGGTTGCCTGTGCGGTCAAGGGGTAGGAAGTCCAGAGTATTTGACGAACCGCCAAACACGCATTGTCGCTTGCGGTCTGCCGGATGTGTCTCATAGGGGACTTTGTAGGTCTCTTTCTGTCTGCTCAAAAAGGACTTGATTTCCTCAATACTCTTTGCATTGGCTGTGGCTATCATCTCCGACATCTCGATTATCCAATGCCCTTGCATTTTGCGGTACACATTTTCATCATCCAGCTTTTTAAGGTCATCGGTAAACCAATCGTCCTTGACCGCAAGCAGACGGAAGAAAGAGGACTTTCCGGCTCCTTGCCCTCCGACAAGGCATAGCATGACTTCAAACTTGCACCCCGGCTTAAAGGCTCGGCTGATTGCCCCAAGCAGAAACAGCTTCAAGGCTTCATAGGTATAATCATCGGCATCCGACCCAAGAAAGCGGTGCAGACAAAAGCGTATGCGTTCCTGTCCGTCCCACTCCAAGCCGTTCAGAAAATCGCAGACAGGGTGGTAGCGGTTTTCGTTGGCAATAACCAATGCGGCATCCTCGATTTTCTTCTCAACCGTCAAGCCGTAGTGTTCTTCAAAGTAGAGAAGCAGATATTTAATATCCACATCGGTCAGAGTGGAGCTTTCACGATACCAACCAAGCGGCTTTACAATGTCGGTGCGTTCCGTCAACAGATTTTTGCGGATAGCACCTTTCAGTAGAGGGTCATTCTGAAATACCGTCTTGTAATTCATGGCGGTATTCGCAGGCTTACCTTGCTGTGTCAGTTCTAATCGGTCTCGAATTTCCTCTCTGGCGGCTGTCTGCAAATCTTCGTTCAAGTTTCATCACCTCGTTTCTTTGCTCGGCTACAAGTGCCTTTCTATCTTCAAGTGTTCCGTCAATCAAAATATCAAGGAGATATTCAATATAATCTCTCTTGTTCAAGGCTTCTGTAAATAGCGGATGCCATTCGTCCTCTGGCTGCTTCGGTGCATAGTCCTTTTCCCACGCTCGGAGCTTGTGGAAGTAATCGGACAGCACACGAAAGCACCGTTTTTCCTCCGCTTCAAACTTCTGTTTGGCGGTAGGCTCTCGGATTTTTGCCACGATGGACGGCTTGCCGTTTCGGTCATAAGCGATACCGAAATCGTCAGCCAGTTTCATAGCGGCTTCTTTGCTCGGCAATTCAAACAGTCGGGAAACAAAGTCAACGGCATCCCCATCCGCACCGCAGCCGAAACAATGAAAACGCTTATCCACTTTCATGCTCGGTGTGCGGTCATTGTGAAACGGACAGGCTATCATTCCGGCTCGGTTTACACGAAAGCCGTAAAACTCTGCCGCCTGCCTTGTCGTGACCGACTGCTTTACTGCTTCAAATACATTCATTATCAACCTCCCAAAATGGAAAAAGCACCTGTCATTCTCAAATCGAAAATGGCAAGTGCCTTAAAGCTCCATATTCTGTTTTTTGTGCGGACGGTGTTCGCTCCGTCTCGCTTCATTTTCCTGTTTTGCCAGTTCCTTGTTTCTTTCAAGTCTGGCAAGGATGGAGGGCTTGACCTTTTCCTTAATCTGCTCTTTGCTCGTTTTCTTGACCTCCGGCGAAAGAAGTCTGGACTGGATTTTCTGCAATGCAGACTGCATGGCATTTTTGATTTTGCCAATCACGCCATCCAAACGGCTGATTGCATAGTCACGCTCTTTCTTCGGTGCTTTGCGTTCCGGCGATTGAAGCCATGTCTTTGTTTCCTCAATCAGCCGAATGTCCTCCTTGTGGGTTTCCACTCTGACTGTATCTGTCACGACCTCCACCGCCTTGTCATAGGCAATATCGGCAACATCATCAATCAGCGTTTCCACATCCTCGATTTTCAAAGTCAGTTCCTCTAATCTCTGCTCCTGTACCTCCAACTGCTCTTTTTGTTTGGCAAGAATGAAGTCCTGTTTTTCAAGATAGGCTCGCCCTCCATATTCCGGCTCTTGCTCCAAATGCAGACCATGCCTTTTTGCAATATCAAAGAGCATGGCACGACAGGCAGAATCGAAAGTCATTTTTCGGTTGTTGTGTCTGCCTTGCTTCTTGGTGGGGTCTGGCAGTTCAAAGCCTAATGCTTCAAGTGCCTTTTCCTGTTGTGGGCAAATCTCGCCGTAGCGGTTTTCACAGTCGAATACATGGCGTTCTTGAATGTGCGGTGTCGCTTCATCCAGATGTAATGCCCAATCCAGAATGTGAACATGAGAGCCGAAACGCCGTTCCATCTCCACGAAGAAATCCGTCACGACTTTCAGCAGAACATCAGGCGAAACATGGTCGCCCATCTTTCCGATCTGATAGATGGTTTCCTCCGGGCAAGTCCTTTTGTCTTTAAGCAAATCCGTTGTGGTGCGGTTGCGTTCCGAGTGCCTGTTCTTATCGTTTCTGGCGTTCTGTGCTTCGACATAAGCACCGTATTTTGCGGAGTAGAACAGTTCCTCCACTTCCTCGAAAGTGTCTGCAAGCTCGCTCTGGACTTGCTTCTCTGCAAAGGTGCGATAGCCGTTGAAGCAGTCCCAATAGACATTGTGCTTGGCTCGTTCTTCGTCAATGTGTTCGCTGTTGCTCACATCAAAAGTGCGGTCATTGTGCTTCGGGTTGTAAGTGCCATGCTTGCCGGAGCGACCGTTGTGTCTTGTTAATTTCAAACCATTTCTAACCTCCGTTCAGATTTTCCCCGCAGGGGAAAGGGGCAGCGAAGCTGCCATCCTTGCTGCAATTTTGCGACAAGTAATACCCAGTACTAAGTGGCGAAACGCCACTTAACTGGGCAAGGCTGCCGCCCTTGACCTGCACAGGGATATTGCATTCCCTGTACCCATGCACAAAGGGCTTGCCGCCCTCTGTACTCCTGCCCGATAAACTGCTTCACATCGTCAGCTGCCGACATTTGCAGTCCATCGGTTTTTGCGAAACTCTCCATCGGAGACTTTCACAAAAAAATGGAGAAGTCCAATTTCGTCAAATCGGATTTCTCCACTTTTCGGATATGCCGTTTCCGACACATCCGCTTTGCAAATGAGCAAAGCAAAAGCGACCAACTTTTTACGGTTAGTCGCCTTTGGTTTGTTCATTCTATTCAGTTTTTACGAAACAAGAGAGTTTCTACCATTACCTTTCTAACGCTAAGTATTCTTGCCCCATAAAGAAGATTGTCAATTCGTCATGATCTACTTCTATCTCAAATTCTACACTACTATCTCCCTGTGTCACGCAGATTATATCCGAGTAAGAAAAACCATAAGATGCGTTACCGCAGGACAGACCCGAATCGGGCATATCTTTACTCACAGCAAGTTCCCCGTTCTCTTGAAAGGTAAATACCTCCTCCGCATTTGTATCCTTCCATGTGCCAATAATATCTTTTTCGTTCTGAATGCGATTTACTTTACCGACACATACAATGGCAAGTATAACTACACCAACAGTCAAAGCAATGCCTGCAACTCTCTTTACCAGTTTCTTTTTACGCAATTTCTATTACCTCCGTTTCAGTTGCTTTGTTAGATTGAATGATTACATATTGCTCAATTTCAGTTCCTCTACAATTTCCACCTTTGATACGCTTCTGACAGCAAACAGCATAGCGATACATACCATAGCACCGACCGCCAGAACTGCAAGAGCATAAATACCACCGTTGATATAAAAAGCAAATGGTGTCATACCCGACGATATGAAGTAGTAGATGGCACAATGAATCAAAAAGCTCACAGGCAACGCAAGAACCAATGCTTTTACGCCGTACAAAACAGCTTCAAGCAATAGCGTACATTTCAATCCTTTGGCAGTCATACCAACAGAACGCAGAACAGCAAATTCGCTTCTTCTCAAATGAATTGTATTTGAGATAGTGTTGCAAACATTCAAACTGATAATAACCGTCATCAGGATCGAGAACAGGCAGATTACCAGTTTTGCAATCGTATATACCTGTCTGGAATTATTCGTTGCGGCTGCAATGTCCACAGTTTGCGGAAATCCTCTGTCAGCCAGACAGTCCATTGCTTCTTTATGCTGTGCTGTCTGTATTCTCATTTCCACATAGGCGTTATCATCTATCAGCCAGTTAAAATAACTTAAAGGCACAATGAGGACAGCTCGATCTCTCACAAACATGGATTGGATATTTGCATTTTCTTCTGAAACGATTTCTTCCACGATAATCGGCAAGGCATCCTCGGATGCCCCCAACGGAATGATTTCAGTTCCCGGTTCAATAAGAAACGGGGAGCCTGCAATCACTCGATTTTGACCCGCATTATAATATCCCATTGTCTGATTGAGCAGGATTCCACGATTGGAGCTGCCAGTCATAATATGAAAGCCATTTTCCTCACAAAAGGAAGTAAAATGTTCTTCGTCCAGTCCTACGACATATACCTCTGCTTTCGTACCATTGATAAAATATCCCTGCATATCAGGATTGATTTGTTCCTGCGAAAATTCAGCAGTCATATATCGCTGAAAAGAATAGGAAACATCCGCAGTGATATTTTCATCCGATAATGCCCCGATTGCGGTAGGAATATCTTTGTATTGAATCGTCGAAATCACATCAGTATAACAGGAACCGTCCTCCTTCATGTCCAAGGATGTCTGATAAAGCATAAAATCAGACAAACTGTATAAGGAAAGGGCAATTACCACCGACAAGAAAATAGAGCCAGTAATTGCTCGGAAGCGTTTTGGATTACGCTTAATATTTTTAGCTGCCAGCGAACCATAAATGCCAAAAACCAAAGAAACGATTTTTCCATCACGGAATTTCTTTTTTGATACCGCATTGTTAGACTGGCGGATAGCTTCAATAACTGTAATTTTAGCAGCTTGCTTCACAGGCTTTCTGCTTCCGAAGTACAAAGAAGCAATGCCGGATAATCCGCTGACGAGTAGGATAAGTCCGTTTACCTTTAAGGACAGTTCTACAATGCCAAAAGTGAATGTTTCTCCAAAAGCTGCCCTGACCACACTTAACAACAGAGCAGACAGCAGTATGCCGACAACCAATCCCAAAGGTATGCTTACCACACCCAAAAGAAAGGCTTCTAAATATACACTAAGGCGTTTTTGCCCTTTTGTGGCTCCAATACTGGATAACATTCCCATCTGCTTAATTCGTTCCTGCAAGGAAATGGAGAGGGCGTTGCTGATCATTGAAGCGGATGCAGCCATCAAAAGGCAAATGACCATGACTACCAAAGCAATCAGTTTGGCAGCTCCTTTGCCGCCGGTAATTCCATGATAGACTAACAGTTCAGAATGAAACTTTGCTACATGACTGTCTACTGCCGCAGCCACTTCTTCGGCTTCTGTATAGATCGAATTGGATAAATTCTTTGCCTTGACATACGCAGCAAAATCGGATGCCGTTTTGTCAACGCCTGCAAAGGCATTATAGTTTGCTGCGATTTTTGAGTCATTCACATCTGACAGAATACCAACAACTACATACGCTTTCTCTTTCGTTGGAACGAAACTTTCTTCTTCGCCCCTATAATTTGTCAGCCCGGAAAGCTGGGCATTATATTCATCCCAAATTCTTGAACCAAGGGTTAAAGAAATCGTATCTCCAATCTCTGTGTTCATATTGTTTTTCTTCAAAAAAGATTCTGAAATAACAAGCTCATTTTCATCTTGCGGGAAACGCCCCGCAAGCAAATACTGATTTAACGAAAATCTTTGGGTAAAGTTCTCGTCAATCTCGCCAACGGAGAGCATTGTACTGTTGGATTTCTCCCCGTAAAAACTGTTTCCGGCAAAGCGGAGAAGCGAAACCTCGCCTACATTGTTTTGACTATATAGCTCTTGAACCTGCTCCCAAGTCAAATCCTCCATGTAGTAGTCATAATCGCCACCATACACTTTTTCTTTCTCTTTCAAAAAATCAACCAACGACCATCCCCCACAGAGAATAGCGGTTATCATACTGATTGACAAAAGAATGGTTAAAAGTGTGAGTAGGGTACGCTTTTTATTCGACAGCAGATTCCTGAGTGTAAGCGTGAAAATCATATTCATCAGCGTATCACCTCATCCCTCACAAGTCTGCCATCCTGAATTTCCAGAATACGGTCTGCCTGCATTGCGATTTCACGGTCATGGGTAATCAGGATCATTGTCTGGCGATAGACTTCATTGGATTCACGCAGAAGTTTCATAATATCCCTTGTGTTCTCCGTGTCCAGATTTCCCGTCGGCTCGTCCGCAAGGATAATCGCAGGTGCGTTAATCAACGCTCGTCCGATTGCCACTCTTTGTTGTTGACCGCCGGATAACTGACTTGGCAGGTGCTTTCTACGCTTTACCAGTTTGAGCGTGGATAGCAGTTCTTTCAAACGCTCCTTATTGATTTTACGCCCATCCAATCGAATCGGCAGCGTGATATTTTCCTCGACAGTCAAAACCGGGATCAGATTATAAAACTGATAGACAAGCCCAACCTGCCTTCTTCTGAATACAGCCAATTCATCTTCGTTTTGCTCATAAACATCCTGTCCATCCACAAATACTTTTCCCGAAGTTGGTCTGTCAACACCACCTAAAATGTGCAACAGGGTAGACTTGCCAGACCCAGATGCTCCAATGATTGCAACAAACTCTCCTTTATCGACGGAAAAAGAAACATCTGACAAAGCATGGACAGGAGCATTGTCCATTTCATAGGTTTTGCAGATATTCTCTACTCTTAATATTTCCATAAAAAGTTCCTCCATATATTTTTGCAATTCAGTATAGCAAAGCCAAGTGACTGCTTCATTACTTTTTCATTACAAAAATGTCACTTAAAAAGGGGCTGCATTAAGCAGTCCCCCGATAAAAGCAGATTTCAAATTCTGCACCGCCTGACTTCCGGTTTTTCGCCTGGATGACGCCGCCCTGATTGACGATGATTGTTTTTGCCAGAGCCAACCCCAAACCGGCATTACCGATTGTAGAGCCACTTCCTTGATAAAATCGGTCAAATAGATGCGGTATATCCTTTTTCCGAAAACCTGCTCCATTATCCGCTATAATGATCTGTGTCAAAAGAGGTCTTTCTATTGCCTTGATTTCAATACTGCTGCTCTCTGGTGAATGTTCGATACAGTTTTTAATTACATTCCCCAAGGCTTCAGCAGTCCAATCAGCATCAAGAGCAAGTTTCAGTTCTGCCGGAATCACTTGCGTTATTGTCTGCATTTTTAATTCTGCCGCAATCTCCAGAGGACGAATTGCTTTTTCTACCACATCTTTTAAGTATATCTCCTGTGGCTTTAGAGTAATCGTTCCTGCATCCAGCTTGGATATTTTCAGAAGTGTGGCTATCAGCCACTCCATTCTTGATAAGAGCATAGTCTGTTTGCGGATCAGCTCATACCTTTCTTCGTCAGTCAGTTCCTCATTACACAGAGAAGCATTTAGGATATTCAGCGATGTCAAAGGTGTTTTTAATTGATGTGAAATATCGGCTAAAGCATTCGCCAAATTACCTTTCTCCATTTTCAGAGCTTCTGCCTGTTCAATAAGTCGTCTTGTCATCTTAGATATTTCATCATGTAAAACAGATAATTCGCCTTCTTGAAACTGCCCAAAAGAAATCGTTTCATCTCCATGCAGCAGCCTATCAATATGCAAACTAAAATCAGCAATTTTCTTGTATCTCTGATATGTAAAAAAGAGGGAAACTGCACTTGATGAAATGATAGCCGACAGAACAATCCACACAGCTTTGCTATCAACGATAATGCCAATGCCGCCCCAAAATAGAATAAGAATACTGCTGACAACAATCTGCCTTTTAACTTCTTTATTTCTGATAAAGTCCATATCAACCCACCTTATAGCCAAGCCCACGAACGGTAATTATGATTTCCGGCTCCTGTGGATTTGTTTCAATTTTGTCACGCAGCCTTTTCATGTAAACAGTCAGCGTATTATCATTGATAAACTCTCCGGTAGTGTCCCATAAAAGCTCCAACAATCTTCTGCGAGAAAGGACAATACCTTTGTTACGCAAAAAGACTAACAGCAACTTATATTCCATAGCAGACAATAAAATCTCTGTTCCGTTTTTTACCACGGTTGCTTGATTTGTGTCCACAACTAAGTCATGGTAGCTGATAATGTTTTGCGTGTTCTTAGTTCTCCTTAATACGCTGTTGATCCTTGAAAGAAGCTCCCTTGGTCTAAATGGTTTACTGATATAATCGTCAGCTCCCATGTCCAGTCCTGCCACAACACTATATTCATCATCAGACGCCGTTAAGAAAATAACCGGCATAGTTCCTCTTTCTTTAATTGCAGAACAAACAGAAAAGCCATTTCCATTTGATAATTGAATATCCACCAAGGCTATATCGTATTGGTCGTTATCCAATTTTTCTATTGCTTCTTTTTGCCCGGAAGCACTTTCGATTTTGAACCCTTCATTTCCTAAATAGTCCGATAATGAGGATACGATACTTTGGTCATCCTCCACTAATAATAATTTACTCATCATGTATTCTCCTTGCTGAAAGGATTTCTGGCATCATTGCCTTTTTCGTTAGGTATAAATTCAAGAATATCATCAACTCCGCAATGGAGTGTGTTGCATATCTTTTCGATGGTGTCAAGGGAAAGGTAATTATCTCGTTTCAATCGGGTTATGATGTTGGCACTAAAACCTGCCTGTTCCATCAATTCCGCATTGCTCATACCCTTGTCAATCATTAAATGAAACAACTTTTTATATGTTACCGCCATAGCTTACCCTCCTTGTGCTTACATATTCTATTATTATATCACGCAAGTGTGAATAAATCAACACTCTTGCGGTAAATTCGTAGTTCATATTAGCTCCATAACGCATACTTTTCCTTTTTTGGGTAGGTAAGGACTTTATACCTTGACGATATGTAACAGTCAAAACATCGGGTACAGACCCGACATTTTGACCGCAAACAGACCCGAAAAGCTACATTATCCGTTCTGACCGTTAAAACCGTTTTGCTTCGCCAATTCGCTTGCTTTTCGTCTGCGTTCCTCGCTCATGGGCGGCTGAAAGCGGATAGACAATCTGGACTTGTCAATCCAATAGGACACACCGCCTTGCCCCATACTCATATCCAAACGGCAGAGGTCGGGGTACTTCTTGCTGAACGCTTCAAGGCGTTTCCGAAGTCCGGCATTGTAAGTCTGGATATGAGCTTCTTCGTCTGCTTCATTAAACAGGACGATTGTTTCTTTCTCATACTTCGTCAGCTTACTCATAAAGCCCCTCCATAATCGGAACAGGATAGCTGTCCGGCACATACTTGTGGTGAGCAAAGCGTTCCATTTCCACCCTCATGTTGTAGAAGAAACAGCGATACCAACGGTCACAGTCCTTGTCATTCAACTTGACTGCCAGAGCGAAAAACAGCTTCTTAGCCGCAGGGTCGGGAGCAAGTGCAGCCACAAGACGCAAGCGTTGAACGGTCGCTTCTCGATTCGGACAGCCAAAAGCATAAAGAGCTTTCTTTTCATTGATGTTCATATTCATAGTGGGTTCCTCCTTGAAAGATTAAGATTTAAGGTTAATAAAAGCAACAAGCATTTCACGAAGAACGAAACACTTGCCGCTTGAATTACGGTATTAAATTGTCGGGTTCAGACCTTGTTTTTTTAATCCTCTTTGGGATTGAGTGGATATTCATAGGCTTCTTTCATAAGTAGCAATCCTGTGGACAGTCCGCACTTAAAATGCTCGGTGCTTTCGTACTGCTGAATAATCGTCATTCGCTGATGAAGCTCCTCCACTTTGGAAAAGTCAGCTTTTGAAAACCTGTTCGCCAGTTCGTCCATAAGGTCGGCAATGGCTTTGACCTCTGCCTTGTAGCCGTCCTGTTGCGGTACAATGTTCTCCAATGGGTACATATCGCCGCCGAAAATCGCTTCCATAATCATTTAATCACCCCCTCCGCTATAATGGCAGTAAATCATTTCATGCTTGACAATTTCCTCGGCTCGGTTGCGGATAGAGTTCATAGACTGCACCCACAACATCTGATTTTCCGCTTTCATTTGCTCTGTCACGCCCTCGGCTCTTGCCATCTGCTCCATAATCAGAGAGAAGCGGTCATTTGCCTGTTCGTTCAGATCCGCAAGGACGGAATGAAGCCGACAGGACAAAACAAGCTCGTTGTAAACGGTGGGGCGGTAGTTCTGCAAATAGGCTTTGTGAAGTCTGCCCCAATGCCCGATAGGTCGCTTTTCCTCCGGCAGCTTCAAATCCGGCACATAGTAATCTCCCACAAGGACATAGTCAATGCCGTTTTCATGGATTCTCGCTTTCAGTTCGTTCATGCTGTGATAGCTCCTTTCTGTGGTTCTCGCTTCGGAAGATTGCTGACAGGGATAAATACGCCCCTTGCAATATCCTCGGCTCGAATGGCATTTTTCTTTTCGTCCATCTCGGCTTTCTTTGCCGCCTTGATTTTGTCCTCATAACGCTTCTGGGCACCGCTGGCTTTACGCTTCAAGTAGTTCTGATGAAGTTTGTCCTTGCGTTCCTCACGCTTGCGGATTTCCTCTAATTCTTCCGGTGTAAGCTCCACTTCGGCAAATGCCGGAGGGACGAAACGCCCGACAAAGTTAAAGAAGATTTCAACCTCTTGCGTAGTCTCTCGACTGCCTTTTCTGGCTCGCTCATGGACAAGGATTTTATCGACAAACTCATTGAGCATGGTATTTGTCAGCTTGTCGAAGTTCTGATACTTGTCAATCAGAGCGATAAAGCGGTCTGCGGATTTCTCATGCTTCTCATAATCTCCGACAGCCTTTTCAAGTGTTGCAATCTCGGCGGTAAGTGCCGCCTGTTCCTTTGCGTACTGTGCATCCAGAACGGCATATCTGGCATCGGGGAGCTTGCCCAATACATTGTCCTCATAAATTTTACAGAGCAAAACTTCCAGTTCTGAAACACGCTGTTTTGCCGTAGCAAGCCTTGTGCGTTGCTTCTTGACCTCGCTTGTCTGCTGACTGGACTGTGCTTCTTGTACCACTCGGACAAACTCGGCTCGCTCATGCTTTGCATACTCGGCTATGGCTCGGAGCATATCGGAGACAAGGGAAAGTACCACATCTTCATTGATACGGTGCTGTGTCTTGCAGAGCGTTCCACAAGGGACTTTTGTGTACTGTGAGCAAGTGTATTGAGAGATACGCTTGCCGTTGTTAGTGCGGTGGACATACATCTTGCCGCCGCAATCGGCACAGTAGAGCAAGCCTGTGAGGGGAGCAGCTTCGCCCCATCCATCGGGGTATCGTCTGACCTTGCTTCGGATTTTCTGTGCAAGGTCGAAAGTCTCTTGGCTGATAATGGCTTCGTGGGTATTCTCGAAAATCGTCCATTCGTCCTCCGGGACATAATGGCTTTTCTTGTCCTTAAAGTGCTTTCGGGTCTTGAAATTGACGGTATGACCGAGATATTCACGCTTGTCCAACAGATTGACGATAGTGGAAGAACCCCAACCGTACACATCCTTGAAAGTCTTGTTTTTGTTCACGCCCTCGTTATGCTGTGCAAGGTAGGCAGAGGGAATGAGTATCTTGTCCTCGGACAGCTTCTTTGCAATCTGATACGGTCCGTAGCCGTCAATCGTCATAGCAAAAATACGCTTGACAACCTCGGCGGCGTATTCATCAACAATCCATTGGTCTCTCGTCTCATTCCAGAGATAACCATAAATGACCGTCCCTGTCAGATGCTTGCCTGTCATGCCTTTGGTCTTGAAAGTGGACTTGATTTTGCGGCTTGTGTCTCTGGCGTAGTATTCGTTCATGATATTGCGAAAAGGGGTAAAATCATCGTCTCCTCTGGCACTGTCCACACCGTCATTGATGGCAATGAGACGGACACCTCTCTGGCGTAAAATCTCCATAATCTGACCGACTTTGAGATAATCACGCCCCAGACGGCTCATGTCCTTAATGCACAGATAGTCCACATTTCCGGCTTCGACTTGCCGCATCATATCAAGAAAGCCGGGTCTATCGAAACAAGTCCCGCTTATTCCATCGTCCGTAAAGTGGACACAGTTTGTAAAGCCTTGCTGTGCGGCGTATTCCTCCAATAATTTTTTCTGATTGGATATGGAATTACTCTCGCCTTGCAGTTCATCGTCACGGCTCAAACGCTCATACAGGGCGGTTATTTTCTGTTTGCTCATGGGGGTCTCCTTTCTGCTTTGTAGCCTTATATGTTTTAAGAGACTTACTCATATCGTGATGAATAAGTCTCTTAAAGCATACAACACCCGCCGCCAGTTTGTATTTTTTGTACTGCTTGACTGCAAAATGTTCCGGGTCTTTTTCTTCCAGACGTTCAAACATGAGGTCAACCGGGTTCTGGAAATCCTCGTCGTCCTCGCGGGCTTCCGACGCATTTATCATTTCAAGCAGCGTCGTGAAGTTCTTCTCGTCCTCTGGGGCTTCATACCAGATATAGCCGATTAGTGCGGTGTAGTAGAGCTTTTCCGCTTTCACCCAGAAATCCTCGCCGGATTTTTCCCCGTCGCCTTTGGTGTTGGCGATAATGGTATTGACTAATTTCAAAATGTCCTTTTCGCTCCGCAGATAGGCAAAGGGATTGTATTTCATGGATTTTTTGAAGTTAATCGTATTTAGCACTTTGATACGGTATTTGTACCGCTGCAACATTTTCCCGGTTTCCAAAATCAGTGTTCCTTTCGGGTCAGTGACGATATACGACGTTGGAAAATCCTTTGACGTACATTGCATGAGCGACGGTTTCACAAAGAACCGGGTCTTGCCGCTGCCGGAACCGCCGATTACAAGAATATTTTTGTTTCTTGCGTATTTCGGCTGCTTCGGGCGGCTGTTCATGGTGAGCCGTTCCGTCTGCGTTAAGGGGATATTGTTCTCAAATACCGGGTCTGTGTACGGCTTTATGTCGTCAGCCCCGCCCCAACGCGCCGAACCGTATTCTGTCCCGCGGCGGTATTTCTTCGCGTTCTTGCCTTTGGTGTAGATAATCAGCCGGACAATGACCGCCCCCGCAATGCCGATAAGTAAGTCTGCCGGGTGGAAGCTCGGCGCGATACTGGAAAAGGCGGTGGTAAAACCGTCCCCAAGATGTAGCAGCTTTGCGCTTGCGTCCGCGCCGGGGGATAGACGGACAGCCGCGCCCACTTTATCAAAGAGCCAGACAAAGAGCAGATACGGGAGATTTAGGATAAGCAGCTTCTTGATTTCCGGCTTCATAGCGATACCTCCCTGTCCTTGTTCTTGACCTTTGCCCGTTCCGCGTTCTTGCCCTGTGCGGCTTCTTTGAGCGTAGAGAGCAGCTTTCGGATAGAGGGCTTTTTCTCCTGTGTCAGCTTCTTTGCGGAAAACTCCTTAAAGGCTGCGGTCAGCACGTCCGCGTCCCGCCCCTTGAAAAAAACCAGATAGCGGGGCGGGCTTTCCGTTGCGTCCTTTTTCAGCGCAAAGTCGATACCGTACTTTTTCGCCGTACTCTCAAAGGCTTTGATATTGCCCTCGGTAATCTCAATGTTGGAAACGCCCGCGTTCTGCTTCATAAGCTGCTTTAAGCTCTGCTTTCCCTGTGGCGGTTTTGCAAGCTGCTTTTTGCCCTTTGACAGTATGGCTTTCATTGCCTTTTGGAGCGTCTGGGCGGTCAGCTTCCCGGTCTTGATGTAAAGGGCTATGGTCTTTTCGTTTACTTCGTCCTGCAATTCCTCGCGTCCTCCTTTCGCGTTTCTTTATGGGGCGGCGGTCAGATACGCACCCGCAGCCCGTTCAAGTCCTCGGCTCTGATACCCACAAGATACCAGTTGTCGCCGTACTCAATCCGGGTCGGCTTCCACTTGCCCCGCACGAATACGTCAAAGCACTCACCGCAATGCAAGCCCCCGTAGTAGCTGTTTAAGTCAAAGCGAATGTCGTAACGGTCGGTGCGCTCGTCAAATACCAATGCTCCTGTCATTTTCTGTGCCATAATAAAATCCTCCTTTTGTTGTTTTACAGGCTTTCGCCCGGTTTGAATGAATAATAGTCCGGGTCGCCGTACTGCGGCTTCTTCGGTGACAGTGCGCCGCTTGCCATGTCATGGGCGACAAGGGAAGTGTAATAATTGCCGATAGTGGACGGGGCGTTGAAAAGGGCTGCTTTCAGATATTGCTTGATGTTGCGGATTTTCGTTGTGTTCTCCCGCATACAGTCAAGCACAAAGCGGATATGCTCGCCGTCCAGTTTCATAAACTTAGATTTCACAAGCTCTGCCGGGTAGTCGTCCCCCGCAATCCGTACCCGCTTTCTGGCGGTGCATACGGTTTCAAGCATGAGGTCTACAATCTCGTCCAGCCTGTCCCCGTCAAACTTCATGTCCTGTTTGAGAATGTGGTAGTCGATATTGTCCTTGATGATTTCCCGGTATATATCAACTGCGCTCTGTGCTGCCGCTTCCGTTCCTTTCCGTTCCGGCGGCGTAGCCGCTTCTCTGCAAGGAGAGGGGTTAGGGGAAAGGATAGGAATGGAATGGGTACTTGATAAATCTGTATTTGATTTTTCTTTTTTTGGTAAGTCAGTTCTTTGTATATCTTTATTTAATTGCGTTGGATTTTCCAACGTAGGTTTTTCCAATGTTGGTTTTTCCTGCGTTGGATTATCCAATGTTGGATTTTCCAATGTAGGTAAATCCGGCGTAGGCGGCTGCGGCTGCTCGAATATCACATAGTCCGCGCCCCGCAAGCGTCCTTTCTCGTCGCGCTCCCTTGACCGAACGATATACCCGGCGCGTTCAAGCTCCTTAATGGCTTCGCGGATAGCGTCTATCTTCTCCCGGTTGATAAGGGATAAGCCTTTCAAGGTGTAGTCCCAATCTTCGGGGAGTGACAGCATTTGCGACAACAGCCCTTTTGCCTTTAAGGAAAGCTCCTTGTTGCGTAGGTGGTGGTTGCTCATTACGGTGTAGCCCTTGTTCCGTTCCACTCTGAAAACTGCCATAGTAAATCACTCCTTTTGCTGTGGATTTGTTACGCAGTAGAAGCGCGGTTTCGGGGGATAAGGTATAAATCCCTTGCCGCGCCAGATACGCGCCCGCAAAATCGCTTGTAGCAAGGCTTTTTCTGCCCCTACTGCGTAACAAAGGGCATAAAAAAGCGGCGTTCCTGTTCTCCCATGTAGAGAGTAAGAAACGCCGCTTCTGCGTCGTATTCAGTTTTTAGTACAATACCCTGCTTGTCCGTCGCTCGAAAAACCTTGATTTTCCAGTGTTTTCAAAAGTATCGTTATCTAACGTCAGCTTTCAACAGACCGGCATTCAATTCTCTGCTGACAGAGATTGAAGCTGGCAGGGTGGGAACAGTGATCGTCAAAGATATGTCCCGATTTGGCAGAAACTATCTGCAAGTAGGTTTCTATACTGAAATGATGTTTCCTAAGAAAAATGTCCGTTTTATTGCAGTCAATAACGGAGTTGACAGTGCCAATCCGGCAGATAATGATTTTACACCATTTCTAAATATCATGAATGAATACTACGCCAGAGACACCAGCCGTAAAATCCGTTCCACTTTCCAGTCCAAAGGCAAGTCCGGCAAGCACCTTACAGGCACGGTCATTTACGGCTATCTCTGGAACGAAGCCAGAGACCAATGGTTGGTTGACCCCGAAGCCGCCGAGGTGGTCAAGCGCATCTTTGCCATGACGATTGACGGCTACGGTCCGTATCAGATCGCCAGCAAACTGAAATCGGAAAAGGTGCTTATTCCGTCTGCTTACCTTGCCCAACACGGCGAGGGCGTGAACAAAAACAAGACTTTCAAAGATGTGTACGGCTGGGGTTCTTCAACCATCTGCAACCTTCTTGAAAAGCGTGAATATCTGGGACACACCATCAATTTCAAGACCCGAAAGCACTTCAAGGACAAGAAAAGCCATTATGTCCCGGAGGACGAATGGACGATTTTCGAGAATACCCATGAAGCTATCATTGACCAGCAGACCTTTGACCTTGTGCAGAAAATCCGTGGGAATGTCAGACG
>NZ_WQPW01000149.1:0-212 GCF_018785465.1 Clostridium sp. MCC328 | reverse complement strand
CATAAGCGCACAGTACCGCATGGTACGGTGTGAAAAACTCCGGTGGTATGAGATGGACCCGCGTCTGATTAGCTAGTTGGCGAGGTAACGGCCCACCAAGGCGACGATCAGTAGCCGACCTGAGAGGGTGATCGGCCACATTGGGACTGAGACACGGCCCAGACTCCTACGGGAGGCAGCAGTGGGGGATATTGCACAATGGAGGAAACTCT
>NZ_WQPW01000148.1:0-240 GCF_018785465.1 Clostridium sp. MCC328 | reverse complement strand
CTTCGTAAGGAGAATCTTTTCTTAAAAAAAGCGGCGGCATTCTTTGCAAAGGAAATCGATTAGAGGCTTATCGATTCATCAAACAATATCATAATGAATTTGGCATTCGCTGGCTGCTTGGACGGCTGGGTATATGCCCAAATGCTTATTACAACTACCAGAAACACCGGAAGGCGGATTATTATACCCTTAAAGCCGAAGTCCAAGCACAGATTCAGGAAATATATCATTCGCACAATG
>NZ_WQPW01000147.1:0-336 GCF_018785465.1 Clostridium sp. MCC328 | reverse complement strand
TTCTTCTGCCGCATACAGTAATGATACATAATACTTGTCATCTGCTTCCTGGCTGACGGTGGCACCCTTCAATATGTAACGATCATCGATACTCCGATGCTGTTTTATGCGGATCCAACCTGCTTTCGGAAGTTTCAGTTTCGCATTCTGCAAAGTAATATTTCCATTTACGCAGTTTGTCGTATAACTTCTCACCGGATTCTTTTTTGACTTGAACTTCGGAAAACCAGCCGAAGAATCCCGAAAGAAGTTCTTGTAGGCTGTCTGCAGATGCAGCTGTGCATTACACAATGCCAGACTGTCTACCTCCTTCAGCCACGGAAACTCTGCCTTATA
>NZ_WQPW01000021.1:0-56395 GCF_018785465.1 Clostridium sp. MCC328 | reverse complement strand
ATATACCAACGCCCCTTTTCTTTTAATTTTACCAGAAAAGGGGCATGTTCACAATTTATTTACTCATGCGTTTTTCGTGCTTTATAGAGTAAAACAAGAAAAAATGTAACATTTATTACAATGTGACATTGTTTATAGCGAAATAGTAAGAAATTTTGCTATAGTTAAGCCACAAAAGAAAACCTGATCAGGCCCCCGCAAAGTTAAGAAGAAAAGGAGTTGTATGTATGAGTCAGAAGAAAAAATTTCAAATTCCTCACGTGTTTGTTATTCTGGTAATGATTGTCATTTTTGCAACCGCTATGACATATATCATCCCGGCAGGGGAATTCGCCAGAGTGAAGAATGAGGCAACAGGAAAAATGATCGTTGACGCGACCTCTTTCACATGGGTTGAACAATGTCCGGTAAGTTTCCTTAAAATTCCGAACTACATAGTGAACGCATTGGCGGGCTCAAGTCTGATTTGGATGACGATTTTCAGCGCGGCTTCCATCGAAGTAATTCTTGCTACAGGAGCATTTGACGCAGCGATCAATATTATGATCCACAAGTATAAAAGCAGTGAGAAGCTGCTGCTGATCGGAACGATCATTGTATTTGGTATTTACGGTATGCGCCAAAACCCGGTCAGTATGATTGGATTTATTCCGGTACTTGTTCTGTTCTGCCGTATGTGCGGATATGATGCGCTGGTTGCGGTGGCCATTGTTGTTCTTGCGGCAGGCGGCAGCCAGAGTATTGGACCGGTAGCTCCGGCAACAACAGCGATCGCGCAGGGGTTCGCAGATCTTCCGATTTTCTCCGGAATCGGCTATCGTTTAGTGCTCTGCGCAGTGTTCCTTGCGCTGAATGCATACTTTATCGTTACGTATGCGATGAAGGTAAAGAAAGATCCGAAAAGCAGTCTTGTATATGACTTAGAAGAAAATGCAAGAAAACAAGGACTGGATACAAGCGTAGATAAAAAGGCAACGATCACAGTACGCCAGATCCTTGTATTGATTGTATTTTTGGTAAGTGTTCTTGCTCAGGTTTACGGCGGCATCAAACTTGGCTGGGGCAATACGGAGACAGCAGTTGCGTTTGTATGGCTTGCAGTTGCCGGTGGAATTGTCGGCGGTATGATGCCAAGTGAGATTGCAAGACACTTTAGCAAAGGCGCAGCAAAGATGATGACAGCAGCCATCATGATTGGTATTGCGACAGCGATTTCCAAAGTACTTTCTGATGGAAAGATCATCGATACAATTGTACGCGCGATCGCAAATGTTCTGATGGCATGCCCGGCATTTATCCAGGGACCGATGATGTTTATCGCGAACACTCTGATTAACGTATTTATTCCGTCCGGTTCCGGACAGGCTGCTGCCGTTATGCCGCTTATGGTTCCGGTTGCAGACCTGATCGGAATGACAAGACAGACCGTTGTTCTTGCGTTCAACTTTGGTGACGGACTTGGAAACTATATCATTCCAATGTCCTCAGCGTTGATGGCAAACCTTATGGCAGCAGGTGTATCCTATGGTACATGGATGAAATTCATGAAGAAAGTATTTGCAAGCTGGGTCGTTCTTGCATGCATTGCAATGATCGTAGCACAGATGATCCATTATGGACCGTTCTAATAGGCATCGGAGGTTAAGATGAGACAATTAAGGGAAAGTCTTCTTGAAGAATTAAACAGTAAAAATATGCTGGAGACGATTGGAACATTCAATCATCTATTCCGTTACAGCGGAACAGCAGAGGGAGAGGCAGCGGTTTCTTATCTGGAAGAAAAGCTTTCGGAGTATGGAATTCCGTTTGAGCATTGTGAGTATGATGGCTTTTTCAGCCTCCCGGTGCGGGCATTCGCGAAAGTTGACGGAGTGGAATATCCGTTAGTCGGAGATGTTTACAGTGCAGAAGCAGACAGCCTTCAGGGAACGTTGTATTATGACTCTCTCAGCGAGGAAAAAGGACTCACAAAGAATCAGGAAAAAGATCGTTTTGAGTCATTTCGCGACAAAATCGTTCTAACGTGGGAATCCAAGGGCGTTTTTGTGAGAAGGGCAATGGAGGCAGGAGCCAAAGCAGTACTGCATATCTGTGCAACAAAAGGCGACTATATTCATCATAGCAATATTGGGATGATCTGGGGAACACCAGATTTTGATGAGGCTGCGTATATGAAATTCCTTCCGTCAGCGGGAATCAGACGTGCGGACGGAGAAGCTCTGATCGAAAAGATGGCAGCAGGAGAAATGGATGCTGAAGTCACGATTGAAATGGAGACAAAGATCCGTAGAAGTTCCATGGTGGCTGTTGATATCAAGGGAAAGAGTGACAGTTTTGTGCTTGTTTCCGGTCACTACGACTCCTGGTACGAGGGAATTACAGATAACGCGGTCAGCGATGCGATCCTTTTGGAGTATGCGAGAGTGCTTTATGCACATCGGTCGGAATTAAAGCGTGGAGTACGGATCGCATGGTGGTCCGGTCATTCAGATGGAAGATTTTCCGGATCCACATGGTATTGTGACAGCCATTACGCAGATCTCAGAAAGAACTGTGTGGCGCATGTGAATCTGGATCTGACCGGGTGCAAAAACTCAGAGCAGATCGTAGCACGGACAGCAGGTTCTGAGGGCATTTCCTATACAGCAGACCTGATCGAAAAGTACACGGGAAAGAGACCCGATGTGTATATTCCGATGATCCGTGGAGCAGATCAGTCTTTCTGGGGCGCCTATGTGCCGATCACGATCATGTTAAAATATGAACCGCTTCCGGAAAAACGTCTGTCAGACTGCCCAAGCGGCGGACCATGGTGGCATACCCCGAAAGATACGATCGATAAACTCGATGAGAAGATCATGATGCGTGATGCAAAGATCAACATGGAAATGCTGGATGATATTCAGAGCGCAAAGATGATTCCTGTAAATATTCCAGTCTTTTTAGAAGATTTGGATGGCAGATTAAAGAAGACATTGTCCGGATTGGCACCGGAGTTTGACACGACGGAGATCTGCGCTGAATGGAACAGAACGAAAGAGTCGTTGGAAAAGGCGGCCGAGCGCGCGGAAAGTATGGAGGACAGTGATCTTTTCCTGAAAGAGACAGTGGGAAAGCTGCTCCATATCGTTTACTGCAGAAAAGCACCGTATCTGCATGATTATGGTGATGGATTTGGGATCTTTGGAGCGATTGGACGCTGCAAGGGAATCACAAAGGATAATACGCCGTTAGATGTTTATGTAATGGCGGGAAGCGAGTATCTGCGAATGAAGAACCGGCTTTGCATGGGACTTAGGGAGATTCAGGAACAGGCAGAGCGGATCTGACAGCAGGTATGATAAAAAGACACTGAATAACAACGGAAATAGCAGGGAAACCTGCTTTTTCCCGTATAAGGAGACAGAATTAGAGGAAGGAGATTTGACCTATGGGAAAAGTTGTATCAGCAGAGGTGTTTTTGCTGCACAGAAAAACAATCGTATTGGCAACGGCTTATGGACGTCCGGCACAGGTAAGAGGTCACGTGATCGTAAAGCTTACAGACGAGAATGGGCTCTGTGGCTGGGGCGAGGCGACTCCACTCCCGAAATTTACCGGCGAAACGCCGGAATTTGTACAGTATGTACTTGAGAAGGAACTTATATCGGAAATCATAGGAGTAGATGCGGCAGATCTGTGGGAAGCCAGAAATCGATGGAATCATAAGCTCCCGGAGCATGCAGCGGCCAAGATGGCGTTGGAGGCTGCTTTTTATGATCTTGCAGCGAAAGAGCGGAAGCTTCCTCTTTACCAGATGTTCGGTGGAAAGCTGCGGGAGAAGGTTATGATCAATCGTCATCTTGGAATCATGGGAATTGACGAGGCGGTGGAAAAGGCGGTCCAGTATCGGGAACAAGGGTATCACAGCATAAAAATGAAGATCGGTACGGATGTTGAAGAAGATATCCGCCGGGTCTGCGCAGTCAGGGATGCTGTTGGATATGAAATGAAACTTCGCGTGGATGCCAATGCGGGATACAGCTATTCGGATGCATATAAGTTTATTCGAAAGACCAGTGATCTGGATTTGGAAATGTATGAACAGTTGCTTGATAAACATGATTTTAATGGGACAAAGCAGCTGAAACGGGATACCGGTGTTGTGATCGGAGTCGACGAAGCGATCAATACGGTCCAGGAGGCAGTCCGGTATGCATATGAGCGGGCGGCTGATGTGTTTGTTCTGAAGCTTGTCAAAACCGGCGGGATCCAGAATGCTGTTACGATTTCAGAAATTGCGGCATCCGCAGGAATCCGCTGTGTAGTGACCAGTACATACGATACACAGATCAATGGAGCTGTCTGCCTTCATCTTGCATCGTCCCTTCCGGCATCTACGATGTCCAATGATATCACCTGCTATGCGACCCAGCCGGATATGGCAGATACATGTCATGTGTTGAAGGATGGCTATTTGACGGTTGGAGATGAAGCCGGAATCGGGGTGCGAAGCCTGAAAGAGATGAAGATCGTCTGAGGTTGATTTTTTGACAAATCCCCCAAGTTGTCAATTGAGTGCCAGAAAGACAGTCCTGTCCGGTCGTCGCAGATATTTTCGGATGCCTGCATTCTGGTAGAAGGCGGAATTGAGGGAGCCTTGAAAAAATTAAAAAAATGATCCTGAAACAAAACAGGATCGGATGCGAAGAGCGTGTGAAGAATGAAGTTTCATTTTTCATACGCCCTTTTTGTGTAACAGGAAGTTTTGAGGAGTTCCCTGCTACACAAAAGGTATTAACGTGCCGATGGTGCGCATTTGCGGGCAGACGGATGCAAATTACAGATTTTTTCTGAAAAATTCTTCTGCGTTCCGGAACATGATGCCCTCCGCCAGCTCCTTTGACATTCCCTTTTCCAGGAAATATTCGTAGAGTGCTGCGGATTTTGCCGGGCTATTCAGATATGTAGGAAGGTGTGCGCCGTCAAAGTCAGAGCCGAGAGCAAGATTTTCGTATGCGCCGAGCTCAAAAAAGTGTTCGATATGACGGTAAAAGTTTTCCGGGTCGTCGTAATTCTCGTCATTGGTGATAAAGCCTGTATAATAGTTCAGACCAATGAAGCAGTTCCGGCGGACCATCTCGCGGATCATATCATCCGTCAGGTTCCGCTTGTGGGAACAGATGGCGCGCGCGTTGGAGTGGGTCGCAACGAACGGGCGGCGGGCGGTCTCAAAGAGGTCGGCGTAGCCGGTGTCGTTTAAATGGGAGACATCAACGAGGATCCCGCGGTCTTCCATTTCACGGACTGCCTGCCGTCCGAAATCTGTCATTCCGTGAGTGGTGGTGTGTCCGGAACCGAGCTCGTTTTCGCCGTTCCAGGTGAGCGTCATGCAGCGGACTCCGTCATCTGCCAGTTTTTTTACGCGGGTGATATCACCGGCGAGAGCTGCTCCGCCCTCGATGGTCAGAAAAGCGGCCGTCTTTCCTGCCTCCCATGCAGCATGCATATCGGAAACGGAACGGCAGGGGGAGATGCGGTCATGAAATTTTTCCATCTGGCGGTTAAAATTGTCACGGTTTGTTTCGTAGTAATCGATGGCGGCCTGTCCGCGGTGCTGATCCGGGATGAAGATGGCATAAAACTGAGCCCAGTGAACGTCAGACGGGATCGCGGTCAGGGAGAGCACACGGTTCGGATCATCAAGCGTGTCCGGGGTCAGCCCCTTATGGATACAGTCTGTGAGTGTGTCGCAGTGCAGATCGATCAGAGCATAGGGATTCATGGGAAATTCCTCCTGAAAATATATTTTGAATTTATTGTAACGGAACCGTTCAGACGTTTCCGTCAATTCTGCCTTCGGATCTCGCCTTTTAAGATCATCGGGTAGCGGATCAGGGCATCGGAATCAAGCGCTTCTTTTTTCATATCCACCGCGGTGACCTGGTGGTTTTCGTAGGTCGTATAGTAGTAGGTTCCGGTCTCGGCACTGCAGCAGGAGGTGTAGATCGTGATCTCATATTTTCCTTCTGCAACCTCACAGCAGCCGCGCTGCTGGTCCACAGAGCCTAAGATATGGAAGAACTGGTTGACGCTTTCTTCTTCGCTGTCACCGGAGATCGAGTTTGCGCGGGTGAATGCCACGCGGGCAAAGCGGGACTGGGAAGAGAGATCCCCCGGAAGACCGAGAGCACCCATGCCGCGGCTGTAGGTGGCAAGCGGAAGCTCCGGAGAAAAATGATTTTCCGGCTGGCGCGGGGAAAGCCCGAGATAGTTATTTAAATGGAACATCTGCAGATCGAAGGGCGGATTGTTTGTGAGAACACCGGCAGGATCATCATGGACATGGAGTCCATCGGTCATGGATTCCACGACGATCGCCTCGTTTTTATCCGCAATGATCCAGTGGAGGCTTGCGGCAGGCATCTGCGGACTAAAAGGTGTTCCGACAAGATTCATGCGGGCAAGCGCTTCGCGGACCTCCGGAATAGTTGCGCACCGGCTTAAGATCCAGGGGATAAATTCAAACTGGGCAACATTCTGCGTTCCGTCCACCGGCTCTGCATAGGCGGCGTTTCCGACAAAGTTAAGTCCTGCCATGCCGAGTCCCTTTTCGTTCATGGCATCATAATACAGAGGATAATTGTCTGCAACGTGCGCCATGCCGATGATGGCATAGTGGGATGCAAGCGTACCCATATGGCGGAACGGTATCGGGTAATTGCGGGGAGTGATCGTGATCTCCTCTCCGTAGGAAAATTCGTAGTCTAAGGTCCTTCCAAAATAAAAGCCTTTTGTCTTGTAAGTTGCTGCTGTACACATAAGACAGAAACCTCCTTAAAAATAGTAAATTCGCAGCGCGTTTATCTCATCCGGAGACCTGACTCCCACTGAGACAAATTTGCTGTTACTCACCACCTGAAAGAGGCGGGAATCTTCTCGACTGAGATAAATACGGATATAGTTTCTTCTGCATAAAAAAGATTATACCGCATTTTTTTGAAAAATTCATTAAAAAGCGCTTTACAAAAACACTTTAGTATGGTAACATGATAGCACGATGAAAACAGAGAGGTGAAACCGGACAGAAAAATGCGGCCGGTTTTCGGATATGACAAAAAGCTGGTCCGGGCAGCCGGATCACGGACAGATAAGAGGAGGAAATAATGATGAAAAAGAGATTATTAAGCGCAGTTATGGCACCCGCAATGGTACTTTCTCTCGCAGCATGCGGCGGAGCAAAGACAGAGACGACAGCAGCAGAGACAACTGCCGAGAAAAAAGAGGAGACAACAACAGCAGGTACGACAGCTGCGGAGACGGCAGAAGCAGCAGGAGGCACACTGATCGTCGGCTTCGATCAGGATTTCCCGCCAATGGGATTTGTTGGCGACAACGGCGAATACACAGGCTTTGACCTTGATCTCGCGAAAGAAGTCGCAAGCCGTCTCGGTCTCGAATACAAGGCACAGCCGGTCGCTTGGGACTCCAAGGATATGGAGCTTGAATCCGGCAACATCGACTGTATCTGGAACGGATTTACGATCACAGGCCGCGAGGATGATTATACCTGGACTACACCGTATATGGCAAACAAGCAGGTATTCGTTGTAGCAAATGATTCCGATATCAAGAGTCAGGCTGACCTTGCGGGAAAAGTCGTAGAAGTACAAGCCGATTCCTCCGCGGAGGCTGCGTTAAAGGAGAATCAGGATCTCGCAAATACATTCGGCCAGCTTTTAACGACACCGGATTATAATACCGCATTTATGGATCTCGAACAGGGCGCGGTTGATGCAGTCGCAATGGACGTGATCGTTGCAGGCTACCAGATCAAGCAGAGAAACGCGGACTTTAAGATCCTTGACGATTCCCTCTCCGAGGAAGAATATGGCGTTGGCTTTAAGAAGGGTAACACAGAGTTAAGAGATAAAGTACAGGGAGCGTTAGAGGAGATGGCTGCCGACGGCACATTAGCAAAGATCTCTGATGAATGGTTCGGCGAGGACGTTACGACGATCGGAAAGTAAGCGCGTGTCGGAGTTGTAGAAATCTTGCGGGATACGGAAATGCTGTTTGACAGACATTCCCATATCGGCTAAAATAGTAAAAGAATTTTGATTACGGGAACCGGAAAACAGTTCCCGTAATTTGTGTTATTTATCTCAGTCGAGAAGACTCCCACCTCTTTAGATGGTGAATAATAGCAAATTTGTCTCAGTGGGAGTCAGGTCTCTGACTGAGATAAACGCTCCGCGAGGATGCGCAGTGATTCTGTATGGAATATGTCAGCTTTGCTGACCAGAATCACGCGCCAAGTCTCACGGACGTTCGACTTGAATATGAAGGAAAGCAGGTAAAGATCGTATGGGTAAAATGACAATCGGGCAGATGGTCGCACAGCTCGCCAGTGGTATGCTGATCAGTACGCAGATCTTCGTGATCACGCTGCTGTTTTCTCTTCCACTTGGACTTATTGTGGCGTTCGGACGCTTATCGAAAAATCGCGTGATCAGCATGATCGTAAAATTTTACATCTCTATCATGCGCGGAACTCCGTTAATGCTGCAGCTGATGGTCGTTTATTTCGGACCATACTATCTGTTTCATATTAAAGTCGGCAGCGGTTACCGCCTGACAGCGACCTTTATCGGCTTTGTGATCAACTACGCGGCATATTTTGCAGAAATCTACCGCAGCGGCATTCAGTCGATGCCGATCGGCCAGTATGAGGCGGCACAGATCCTTGGCTACACGAAAGCTCAGACCTTTTTTAAGATCATTCTGCCTCAGGTCATCAAGCGCATTTTGCCGTCGATCACAAACGAGGTGATCACACTTGTAAAGGATACGTCCCTGTCATTCACCCTGAGTGTCGCGGAGATGTTCACGATCGCGAAAGCCCTGGCAGCATCCCAGACAAATATGATCCCGTTTGTCGCAGCCGGAATTTTCTACTATGTGTTCAACCTCATCGTGGCTGTCGTTATGGAGTGGATCGAGAAAAAGCTGGATTATTACCGGTAGGACTGGAGGTCAGTGGATCATGAATCTGTTAGAGTTAAATCATGTAGAAAAATCATTTGAGAACCTGTCTGTGCTGAAGGATATCTCCATCAGCATCGGCGAGGGCGAAATCGTATCCATCATCGGACCGTCCGGATCCGGGAAATCAACGCTGCTCAGGTGCGCGACAATGCTTGAGAAGATGGATGGCGGCGAGATCGTATATCTTGGGAAAAAAGCGGCATGGACGGACAAGGACGGACATGTGGTCTATGCGGATAAGAAGGACATGAAGGAGATCCGGAGCCAGTATGGTCTCGTGTTCCAGAATTTTAATCTTTTCCCGCATTATTCTGTGCTGAAGAATATCGTTGACGCGCCGATCCATGTGCAGAAGCGAGACAAGGAGACGGTATATCAGGAAGCGAGAGAGCTGTTAAAGAAGATGGGACTGGCGGACAAGGAAGACTATTATCCCTGCCAGTTATCCGGAGGACAGTGCCAGCGTGTGGCGATCGCGAGAGCTCTGGCGCTGAACCCGAAGATCCTGTTCTTCGATGAACCCACATCAGCTCTGGACCCAGAGCTGACAGCCGAGGTGTTAAAGGTGATCCGTTCTCTGGCAGATCTGAATATCGCCATGGTGATCGTTACCCATGAGATGGCGTTTGCAAGGGATATTTCCCACCGCGTGATCTTCATGGAGGGCGGCGTGATCGTCGAGGAGGGAACGCCGGAGAAGGTGTTTGCATCCGATAATGAGAGAATGAGGAGCTTTCTGGGACGATATGGGGAGATCCTGTAATTATGTTGACCTCTCTTGCGTTAATATTTTTAGTGGGACTTTCCGCCGCAGCAATCTGCGGGAGGCTGTGGCTGCCGCGTATTATTGGTATGCTGTTCACGGGAATTATTCTGGGACCGCATGTTTTAGGTCTTCTGGATGACAAGATCCTGTCGATCTCATCGGAACTCCGGCAGATGGCTCTTATTATTATTTTATTGAAAAAATACCGGATGTGGGCTATAATGAGCGCAAAATATGCGGTATCAGGCAGGCGTTTTCATCAGGGACGTTTTATTTCACTGAGCTGATATTTGAAATACCGCAAAACAGGAGGCAATTATGGATTTCGAAAAATTATGTGCAGAAAGATATTCTCTTAGAAAATATGCAGATCGCCCGGTGGAGGCAGAAAAGCTGGAAAAGGTGCTGGAGGCAGGTCACAATGCACCGACGGCCCACAATCTCCAGCCGCAGCGCATTCTTGTGATGCAGAGCAGAGAGGCATTGGAGAAAGCGGAGGAGTGCACCGCATGCAAGTTCCATGCACCGGTGATCCTTGTTGTCGCGTATGATCCGGCGAAGGCCTGGAACCGCGAAGGAGATATGAAGAACCACGGGGAGATCGATGCGACGATCGCGGCGACACAGATGATGCTTCAGGCGGCAGATCTCGGTCTCGGAACCTGCTATGTCGGCATGTTCAGCCAGGAGAAGCTTCATGAGCTGTTCCCGGAGATGAAGGGACTTGTTGCGACTGCGATGCTTCCGCTCGGATATCCGGCAGAGACGGCGCATCCGTCAAGACTTCACACCGACAGAATGCCGTTAGATGAGATGGTGATCCGTCTGTAAAAGCATATACATAGATTCAGACCTGCTAAAGTGGAAGAAAGCCACGGGCAGGTCTCTTCTTTTTTGAGAGTGTTCGCGACATAAAAACTTTTGTTCGTATAAAAAATACACAAAAAAACTTTTTTGTGGTAAAATATCGGACAGGAGGCAGCCTGAGATGACCGCTTCTGTTACTCAGTATTGAAAAACGGAGGAATGACAGATGGAATATAAGGTTTCCGAGAAGATTCAGAAGAAATTCGACACACTGACAAAGGATGCAAAGGTTCAGAAAGCCCTTCAGTTTATGGAAGATGACCAGAACGAGATCATCGACAGACAGATCGAGCTTACCCTGATCCCGGCACCGACGAACCATGAGCAGAAAAAGGCAGCGAGACTTCTTGAGATGTTTAAGGAGGAAGGTCTTACAGACTGCCATATCGACGAGTACGGCAACTGCGTCGGCATCCGAAAAGGTACCGGTGGCGGAAAGACGGTTCTTGTAGAGGGTCATATGGACACGGTATTCCCACTTGATACAAAGCTTGAGATCGTCCGTGAGGACGGCTTTATCAAATGCCCGGGAATCGTGGATGATACGAGAGGATGTGCGACCGTTCTGTCTACGATCCGCGCTTTAAACGCGGCAGGAATTGAGACAAAGGGCGATATCCAGTTTGTCGGAACGGTTCAGGAGGAAGGAACCGGCGCATTAAAAGGAATGCAGTATTATGTAAACCATCATCCGGAGCTGGATGCCAGCATTTCCGTTGACGGCCCGGGATTTCAGGAGATCACCTATGAGGCGACCGGAATCCAGACATACGAGATCAACTTCCACGGGATCGGCGGACATGCCTGCGGAGCTTTCGCAAAGGTGGCAAACCCGATCCATGCGGCAGGACGTGCGATCGCGAAGATCTCTGAGATCCAGGTTCCGAAGGAGCCGATGACTACATTTGCGGTGACCACCATGCAGGCGGGAAGCTTCGAGGCTGTCCATGCGATCGTTCCGGTGGCACAGATCCGCTTCAACTTCCGTTCGAACTCTCAGGAAGAGCTTGAGAAGCTCCGCAAGAAGATCTTCGATGCCATCGATGAGGCATGCAAGGAGGAGACAGAGCGCTGGGGCATGGATACGATCACATACGATGTAAAACATATCTGTGATGTCAATGCCGGCCATCAGGATGCCCATGCGCCGATCGTAGAGGGCGCCATGGCGGCGGCAGAGTATCTTGGATGCGAGGAGCCGAAGCTTGGAAATGGTGGTTCCACAAACTGCAACCGTGCTCTCGAAGCAGGACTCCCGGCAGTGTGCCTCGGCATGGGCGCGGATTATGATATCCACGCGCATATGCTTTCCGAGCAGTTTAAGGTCGAGGGCGCATATAAGGGCTGCCAGCAGACATTGCTGCTTGCGCTGCTCTGCGCGGGCATGGATGATGTGGAGAGCATTATCGAGAAATAGCAGGACAAAATGAAAGCTTAGCATGAAAACGGCACAGGCCTGTCAGGTAAATGGCGGGCGTGTGTCGTTTTTTGCTTGTCATGTGTCCGAATGCAGCAGCTGGCGACAGGTTCTGCCGTTTTTGATCGACCGATCTGCATGGTGACACTTTTTATGAAAAGCCGCACATTTGCCGCAGAAAATCAAGGAAAAAGCAAGAAATAATCACCTTGACACTATGTAGTGCGTTGGATAAAATAGAGAATGACAGTTGGATTGTGCCGATCTGCAGTCGAAAGCGTGCTGCAAGCTTGCCTGCATAAACGCTTTTGAATGAAAAGCGGTATAAGGGCAACGCCCGGAGCTTCTTGGGCGCCGGAGGCGAACAAGAAGAGAGCAATCCGGTAACTGAAAATAAAAAAGGCAGGATGGAATCATGAAAAAATTAAGAATGCTTCTTCCGACAGGCGCTGTGATCGGCATGCTGGTGGTGGGAACAGCGTTTCCTGCGATGGCAGCGGCAGATAGCGATACGGCAAAATTTGTACGCGGCACTACGATCAATGCGGTGGATGTTTCCAAGCAGACGGCACAGCAGGCGAAAGGCTATCTTGAAGGCTACTTCAACGAACACTACGAGATTAAAATACAGGACGCGGACGGCAACCTGGAGACCTTAAAGGGAACCGATGTGGGCTACCACTTAAATGTTACTGGCAGCGTGGATGATATTTTAAAGGAGCAGAATGAGACGGGAAGAAAGACTGGTCCCGGCTTTGACCAGAGCTACACCGTGACAGTGGAGGCGACTCTCGATGACGGGAAGCTTGCCGCAGCACTGGCAAACCTGCACTGTGTGACGGCGGCAACACCGACTTCCAACGCGTATATCTCTGCTTACGAGGAAGGAAAACCCTTTACGATCGTTCCGGAAGTCCAGGGAAACGAACTGGATATGGACAAGCTGACAGCGGCTGTTAAATCAGCGCTTCTCAGCCAGACAAAACAGATCAGGCTGGTAGACCAGGACTGCTATAAAAAGGTAACCGTGAAATCTGATGACGCGAACCTGGTACAGCTCTGCACAACATTAAACGCATACAAGGACATCCAGATTACATATGTGTTTGGATCCAGCAGAGAGACCCTGGATGGTCTGGAACTGGCAAAATGGGTGACCGGGACGAACGGCACCGAGATCCAGGTAGACCGTGACAAGGCAGTAGCATATGTGAAGTCTTTAGCGGATAAGTATGACACTTACGGAAACCATAAGTATAAGACGACATCCGGCCGGGATGTTGTTGTATACGGAAAATATGGCTGGAAGATCAACCAGACAGCCGAGACAGACGCCCTCGTGGAGGCAGTAAAAGCGTGCCAGACAACGGAGCGCGAGCCGATCTACGAGAGCCGCGGCGCGACCCACGATGGTTATGATTTCGGACAGACTTATATCGAGGTGGATCTTGCCACACAGCATCTCTATTTCTATAAAGATGGAAAAGTGATCATCGACAGCCCGTTCGTATCCGGAAACGTGTCAAAGAACTACACGACACCTCCGGGACTCTTTGAGCTGTATTATAAACAGAAAGACCGTGTATTAAAGGGAGAAGATTATGCGACCCCTGTAAAATACTGGATGCCGTTCAACGGTGGGATCGGACTTCATGACGCGGACTGGAGAAGCAAGTTCGGCGGAACGATCTACCAGACAAACGGTTCCCACGGATGCATCAACCTGCCGCCGAAGGTAGCAGCACAGGTGTATGAGAACGCGTATAAGGGAATTCCGATCATCTGCTGCAATTAAAGCGGGGACGGATCTCAAAAAGGATGAAAAGTAACTGTTCAGTATGGCTGCGCATTTACGAAAAATAATTATGGAAAGAATATTCATCAGAGGGAGATATGCACCGGAAAAGGTGACAAAAGCCGCAGCATGAATACCGAAAGGGAAAGAAAAAATGGATAAACAGCAGGTTTTAAATCAGTTAAGAAACGCAAAGGAGATCTATGTTATCATGTCTCTGTGCACAAAAATGCCGTATGTGGTATGCGACAAAGAGACATTCGATGACGAAGTTATGATCTACTTTAACGAGGAAGATATCAGACGCGAAGGTAAGCGTCTTATCGAGGAGAAGATCCCGGTACAGATCGCGAAAGTGGACGCGAACCAGATGCTTCACTTCTACGGAAATCTCTACACCATGGGTGTAAACTGCCTGATGGTCGACCAGTATATGGAGAGCGAGTGCCGGATCCAGCTTCCGGAGCTTGTAAGCCGTCCGGGCCAGAATAAGCCGGGCGCGCCGGAAGATGAGAAGAAGACATGGATCGAGAACCCGAGTCTTCACCTGACAGCCCTGTACTTCATGCAGGAGCTCCGCAAACAGAAGTATGAGACCATGCCGGATGAGTTAAAGGAGA
This sequence comes from Clostridium sp. MCC328, assembly GCF_018785465.1. Lineage (NCBI taxonomy): Bacteria > Bacillati > Bacillota > Clostridia > Eubacteriales > Clostridiaceae > Clostridium > Clostridium sp. MCC328. The sequence goes on along the minus strand of NZ_WQPW01000021.1, from coordinate 41,903 downwards.
TGCAGGAGGAGATCCTTGCAGACTTTACCCGCGGAACATACATCACCGCATTCCAGGAAGGTGCGGGCGTTCCGTTATTAAAACAGAAAAACGGCGATGCGTACCAGCCGATCTTTACGGACATCATTGAGTTCGGAAAATTTAACTCGAAGAACCAGTTCAAGGCGATCGCGGTAACCGCAGATAAGATCCCGAGCATCCTCGTAAAAGAGGCAAAGGGCGTGGTTGTAAACCCGTTTGGCGTTAATCTCCAGATGCCGATCACAAAGCGTACTGTTCCGAACCCGGAAGCTGCAGCACATGCGGATGCCCAGGCGGCAGTTCAGGCAACTCAGGTCGAGGTCAACGCGACTCATGAGAGAGCAGGCGCTGAGGAAGAGAACGAAACCGAGAATAAGACCGAGAATTAAAAAAAAATCATGAAACTCCGGCGTGTCCGCATCACGGAAAACAGTGAGCAGGATACGGCGGAGTTTGTAATACTTCCCGGTCTCAGGGAGCAGGCCCGCAGAGGTGGGATAAGGAGGTTGACAGCTTTGGAGAGTGACAGAAGGAAGATCGAAGAAACATATTTAAAGGCAGTGGATATCGGATATTCCTACCGCCTCGCAAAGAAGATGGAGGAATTTAAGAGCAATCCGGTCCTTGGCTACCGCACAGCGGGATCGAAGTCGGAATTTGATACCGGGGAATTCCTGAAGGCGGAGATGGAGCGGATCGGGCTCTCTGATATCCATAAAGATGAGCTCTGTCTGGATTCCTGGGAGTTTGAGAAGGCGGTCATGCGGTTTACGGACCGAGACGGAGAAAAACATGAAATCCAGCTCGGCGCTTATCAGACGGAGTTTGTGACGGATGGATGGAAAGAGTATCCACTTGTCTACGCCGGACGCGGAAAGGAAGCGGACTATGACGGAGTGGATGTGACAGGATGCCTTGTGATGGTGGATATCAACCAGCGAGATGAGTGGTGGATCAACTATCCGGTATATCAGGCCCACTTAAAGGGCGCGGCGGCGGTGATCGCAGTTCAGGACAACGGCTATGGAGAGATCAACAGTGAGGCGTTAAATGCCCAGGATATCGCAGGACCGAAGGACGCCCCGGCGTTTTCCATGTCGAGAAAGGATGCGGAGATCCTGAAAGCGGCATTAAAGGAGACACCGCGGATCACGGTACAGTTTGACGCAAAATCCGTAGTAACGGAAAATATGCCGTCCTATAATGTCTGGGGAACCATTCCCGGAAGGTCGGAGGACATGATCCTGCTCAGCGGCCATTATGACTCTTATTTTGATGGATTTCAGGATGATAACTGCGCTATCGCGCTGATGTTTGGGATCGCCAGGACGCTTTTAGAGATTGGATATAAACCTGAGAAGACCATCGTTTTCTGCTGTATGGCGGCGGAGGAATGGGGGATCGAGAACTCCAAGTATGACTGGTCTACCGGTGCATGGCAGCAGGTATTTAAGCTTCGGCCGGAATGGCAGGGAAAGGTCATCGCGGACCTGAATTTCGAGCTCCCGGCCTACGCCCACAATCCCTGGGACGCGATCCGGTCCACCTACGAATATGAAGACTTCCTGACAGAATTTGTGAAAGAGTTTCCTGTGGACGCGAGAAAGGTCTACCCGGAAGGTCTCGGGGTCCAGTGCCCGATCGAGACGTGGTCAGATGATTTCTCCGTTGCGATCTCAGGAATTCCGTCCATGGTGAATGAATTCAGCAGCGCGGAGTTTATGGAGACCCATTATCACTCCCAGTTTGACAACGACGAGTATTACAACGCGGATGTGTTCCGGTTCCACCATGAGCTGTATGGACTTCTTGTCATGGCATTCGACCGGGTGAAAGTTGCGCCGGTGAATGTTGGAAGAACGCTCCAGGCGCTCCAGGAGAGCGTCAGACCGGTTACGGGACGGGAGGACGAGAAGAGTATCCGGGTTCTGCTGGAGCGGACGGCTGAGGCGAAGAAGATCGCGGATGAGGTGTACCGGAAGGTAAAAGAAATTAATGATGTGAAGAATGCCGATGCTGCATGCTGTATACATAAAGGTGGTCAAGAATCTCATATAGAAGAAAAATCCGAGGCCGATGGGGCGGATGCAGCGGAAAGTGCGACTGTTCAACGTGGCGAAAATGCAGCGGATACAGAAGCGAATGATAGAAACACTGCGCTCCAGAAACAGCTTCTTTACTTATTCCGCAAATGCCAGGACTATTTCGTCCGCCTGAACTGGCACGATGAGGTCCTGTTCCCCCACGAGGCCGCCCAGAGCAATCTGCGCCATATCTGCGACGCGGTCCGAAGCCTGGAGAACAGGGATGTGCAGGGGGCCCTGGATGCCCTGTACCTGGTGGACAACAACCAGTACGCGTTCCAGTTCGATGATGAAGTGTACCACTACTTTACGGAATATGTCCTGAACCAGGACTGTGACCGGTTACAGTGGGGTGCCGGACGGATCGTCCACCATGTGGACCTCTCGAAGGAGGTCAAGAGCCTCCAAAAGAAGATCGCGGAAGGCAGACATGACGTGTCGGAGGAACTTGCCGCTCTCAGAAAAATGGAAGAAGAGCAGCTTGTCTGCTTTGACGATGATATACGATATATGACCCAGGCTGTGGATACGTTGACAGCGGGGTTAAAAAAAGCGAAAGAGGTGTTGGATTTTTAGTTATGGACAGCCAGATTTTGTACCGGGTACAGAGAGAAGATCTGCCCAGGCTCCAGAAGATGCTGGTAGAATGTTTTGCCAGGGACCCGCTCTATGAGACTCTGATCCCGGATGCCGAGACGAGAAAACGGCTGATGCCGGAGCTTTTTGAGTGTGATCTGAACGAATTTTATGAGACATGTGAGATCTTTGCGGACAGCCCGGAGTTAAACGGACTGTTGGTCGTCTCCGATGAGGCGGAGGAGTATGATCCGGTCCGCTTTTACCTGACGGAGGCGTGGGCATCCTTGAAGACAGATGAGTATCTGATCAAGGAGGATAAGAGCTTAAAGACGCTGTGGAATTTTATCAGGGGACGTGATTACTTAAACTCCCACTGGACCGCCCAGCTCCACCAGGAGAACCGTTTACATATCATCTATCTCGCGGTGAGCCCGAATGTGCAGCACCACGGAGTTGCGGAGAAGCTTATGGATGACGCGATCCGCTATGCGGAGGAACATCGGATGATGATCTCGCTGGAGACACATAATGAGAAGAATGTGGCGTTTTATGCGCATTTTGGATTTAAGGTGTTTGGGATTGTCGAGAAGGGGATGGGACTAAAGCAGTATTGTTTAGTAAGAGAAATTTGACAATAGAGACTTAACTCAACATTTTGTACATAAAACAAGGACCTCAGCGATTGGCAGCCGCTGAGGTCCTTGTTTTATGGTATATATTGAGGAATAAATTTGCCCTTATTGGCAAATGGGGCAACGATATAAATTGAGATCAATTATCTCTGAACACGTCCGGATCCATCGCCGCCAGCTAATTTCTTAACTTCGTCTACGGAAACCATGTTCATGTCGCCTTCGATGGAGTGCTTTAAGCAGGAAGCTGCTACTGCGAACTCGATGATGCTCTGAGCATCCATGTCGCTTAAGCAAGCGTAGATCAGTCCGCCGCCGAAGCTGTCGCCGCCGCCTACACGGTCAACGATGTGCATTGCGTATTTCTTGCTGAAGTAGTAGTCCTTGCCATCGTATAACATAGCGGACCAGTTGTTATCGTTTGCGGAGATGGACTCACGAAGTGTGATAGCAACCTTCTGGAAACCGAAACGGTCAGCAAGCTGTTTTGCAACGTCCTTGTAACCCTCGTGGTTTACAGCACCCTTTGTAACGTCTGTGTTGGAAGCCTTGATACCGAATACATCGGAAGCATCCTCTTCGTTTGCGATGCAGACATCAACATATTTGCAGAGCTCACCCATAACCTCGCCTGCTTTAGCCTTTGTCCAGAGCTTATTTCTGTAGTTTAAGTCGCAGGAAACTGTGATGCCGAGTTCTTTTGCTTTCTTACATGCCTCAAGGCAGATAGCAGCAACAGTGTCGTTTAATGCCGGTGTGATACCTGTGAAGTGGAACCAGTCAGCGCCCTCGAAGATCTTAGCCCAGTCGAAATCTTCCGGAGTAGCCTCGGAGATTGCGGAATGTGCACGGTCATAGATAACCTTGGACGGTCTCTGGGAAGCACCTTTTTCAAGGAAGTAGATACCTACACGGTCGCCGCCGCGTGTGATAGTGGAAGTATCAACGCCGTATCTTCTTAACTCGTTGACAGCAGCCTGACCGATCTCGTGCTTCGGAAGCTTTGTAACGAATGCAGCGTCAAAACCGTAGTTTGCAAGGGAAACAGCTACGTTAGCCTCGCCGCCGCCGTAAGTAGCGCCGAAGTTGTTAGCCTGAACGAAACGATAGTATCCCTCCGGAGCGAGACGGAGCATGATTTCACCAAATGTAATAACTCTCTTGGACATGAGGATTCTCCTTAAATTTTAATATAATTTATAATCAGATAATGTAGCGTGACGGGAAGTGCGAACTTCACTTTGTTTCGTTTGCACAGCGCGACGGGAACCGCGAACTCCGCTGCGCTACGTTTGCGTAGCGTAAACGGGAAGTGCGAACTCCACTTCGTTTCGTTTGCACAGCGTAACGGGAACCGCGAACTCCGCTGCGCTACGTTTGCGTAGCGTGACGGGAAGTGCGAACTCCACTTCGTTTCGTTTGCACAGCGTAAAAATTTCGGTCCCGAAATTTTTACTTATTTCTGTACAAGGTGTACTGCGAAGCCGCCGATCTCATCTGCGAGATAGATTGCTGTCATCTTGTCGCCTTTGAACTTAGCGGACTCTTCGTTGAACTTGTATCCCATCATCTCAAGGTAGTTCTTTGCTCTTACTACAGAGTTTGTAGCAACGGCGATATGACCCTTGGAGCCAAGTCCTTTGGACTTCATAGCCTCAACAGCGGTTCCTGCGAATACGGAGCTGTTGCCGACTTTCTTTGTGAATCCGAACAGACCGTCGAATGCGTCAGCAGTCTTTTCAGCTTCTGTCTCGCTGTCGCAGTTGATTCCGATATGAGCAAGCTCAAAACCGAGCATTGTCTGAACAGCTTCCTTTGTGAGGTCGCGGATCTTATCGAACTCACCGGCAGCTACGAGGTCTTTCTTAACCATCCAGCTTCCGCCGCAAGCAAGGATCTTGTCGAATGCAAGGTAGGAGTTGATGTTCTTGGCGTTGATTCCGCCTGTCGGCATGAACTTCATCTGTGTGTACGGAGCTGCCATAGCTTTGATCATGTTGATTCCGCCAGCCTGCTCAGCCGGGAAGAATTTAACAACATCAAGGCCAAGGGAGATCGCCATCTCAACATCGCTCGGATTGGAAGTACCCGGAGTTACCGGAATTCCCTTATCTACACAGTATTTAACAACGGTCGGGTTTAAGCCCGGGCTTACGATGAATTTTGCGCCTGCGTTTACTGCACGGTCAACCTGCTCAGTTGTAAGAACAGTACCTGCGCCAACCAACATCTCCGGGAATTCTTTTGCCATAATACGGATGGACTCTTCTGCTGCAGCTGTACGGAATGTAACCTCAGCGCACGGAAGACCGCCCTCGCAAAGTGCCTTTGCAAGCGGTGCTGCATCCTTTGCATCGTCAAGTACAACAACCGGAACAATACCAATTTTCTGGATCTTCTCTAAAACTTCGTTCATGATTCCTGTCTCCTTTTTTGCTTTATAAATTTAGGAAATTCAGTTTTAGTCAATAATCAAGTCATATTGAGTTTTAATACCGGGTTTCATAATGCGGAACTAAGTTTCGCATTGCGGTATCATCTAAATTAGATTATACTCATGAGATTCGAATTGTCAATAGCGAAAAAGCCTAATTTTACTGGATTTTCTGAGTAAAACTGCCGAAAAACAAATCGCTTCATTTTATTATGGAAGTGTGGTAAACTATAAAAAGTAAAAAACAAGGGAACCATAAGAGCAGAAAATATTTCTCGTGAAAGACCGGGAACGGCTGCCGGAGATGAGCGGCAGTTAGAAAGGAAAAAACAATTATATGGATATACAGTTTCAGAAGCTGGGCGCCGAGAATTTTGCGGAACTCAGTAAGTATTATGGAAGACGCCACGACAATACATGTGACAGTGTGATGCTTGACAATTTTCTCTGGGCGGATTATTATCATGTCCACTTCTGCGAGAGAGATGGCAAGGCAGTTCTCTGGATTATGAAGATTTTAGGAAAGATGTACGCATCTCTTCCTGTGTGCGCCATCGAGGATATGCCCCACTACTTTAAAGAGATCGAACAATATTTCAATGAGAATCTTCATCTGCCGCTTGAGATCTACCTGGCGGACCAGGAGGCGGTGGATTATTTAAAGCTTCCGGCGGACCGCTACTCCGTAACGGAGCTTCCGGATGCAAAGGACTACCTTTACAGTGCGGAGGCGTTGAAGACATTGTCCGGAAAAGCACTTCATAAGAAGAAAAACAACCTGAACGCATTTAAGAAAGCATATGATGGAAGATATGAGTACCGGACGCTCTGCTGTTCGGACGGCTGCGAGATCTGGAAGTTTCTGGATCAATGGAGAGAGGGAAAAGGCCAGGAGGTCGAGGGACACTTGGATTATGAAGTGGAAGGAATCCACGAGATCTTAAGGAACTGCTCGATGCTGTCAGTCCGCATGGGAGGGATCTATGTGGATGACCGGTTGGAGGCGTTCTCCATCGGAAGCTATAATAATAAGGAAAAGATGGCGATCATCCACATCGAAAAGGCGAACCCGGAGATGCGCGGACTTTACCAGATGATCAACCAGCAGTTCCTGATCCATGAATTCCCGGAGGCGGAGATCGTAAACCGCGAGGATGATATGGGACTCCCGGGACTTCGGCAGGCAAAGATGTCTTATGCGCCGATGGATTTCGCGAGAAAGTATCGGATTAAACAGTTAGATTTTGAGGCACAGAGCGCGGAGTAAAGTATGATACGGTATTTGGAGACAGAAGAAAAGGGAAGATGCCTGGATCTCTGGAGAGAGGCGTTCCCGGAAGATTCCACGGAATTTTGTGATTATTATTTTAAGGAAAAAATGAAGGACAACAAGGTACTTGTCCGGGAGGAGAATGGCGAGATCGTGTCCATGCTCCACCTGAACCCTTATAAGATCTATATGCGGGGAAGTGAGGCCGTGTGCGACTATATCGTCGGCGTTTCCACACTGGTTGCCGAGCGCCACAAGGGATATATGCGAAGTCTCATATTAGCCATGCTGCGGGACATGCAGGAAGAACGGATGCCGTTTACGTTTCTGATGCCCGCAAGAGAGTCCCTGTACCGTCCCTACGATTTCCGGTATATTTATGATCAGCCGCGCTGGGTTCTCAAATATAATCCCCACATCCACAGAGAGCCCTGTAACCTGAAGACGCTGGGTGCAGATCTGGCGGAGTGGCAGACTGCCTGGTTAAAGAGACAATATGAGGTCTTTGCGATCCGCGATGAGGCATATTTACAGCGGATGGAGAAGGAGCTTGCCAGCGAAAATGGAACCTGCACACTGCTCTATGACGATGACTGGTTTATCGGAATGCAGAGTGAGTGGGGCTTAAAGGAACGGGAGATGCGTTATCTCTACACCGGAGAACATTACCGGAGCGAGGCGGGACGGAAGCCGGCGATCATGGCGCGTATCGTCTGCATGCCGGAGTTCGTAAAGACGATCCGGCTGGCGGAGAACTGTCCGCAGGATGAAGTGACGGTGGAGATCGGGATCAACGATCTCTTCGTACCGCAGAATCAGGGTGCATGGCTGTGGCAGCTGACAAAGGAAGGCTCGAGGATGATCCAGGAATCCCGGTTTATCGCAAAGGGGAAAATGGAGGTCCTGACGATCTCGGAGCTTACCGAGTGGCTGTTTGGATACCGGACACCGGCGCAGGTGGCGAAGATTCCGTATGGGGAGTATATTGAGCCGTTTCGCGGAGTGTTCTTAGATGAAGTTGTGTAAATGATATCAGGGTCAAACGGTGCATGATCCGCTGACAGCAAAGCAGAAAAGCGCATGATATCAGATATGAGATGACTCCCACCTCTTTAGGTGGCGAGCAGCAAGAATGCCGAGACGTTCTTGAATACAGAAAGGAGAGATCTGTCATGACAGAGCGGGAAACATTAAAAAAGTGGCTGGATGAGAGCAGCAATATCGTATTTTTCGGCGGTGCCGGCGTGTCCACGGAGAGCCATATTCCGGATTTCAGGAGTACAGACGGACTGTACAACCAGCAGTATGATTATCCGCCGGAGACGATCTTAAGCCATTCCTTCTATATGAGAAAGCCGGAGGAATTTTACCGATTCTACCGGAACAAGATGCTGTTTCCGAACGCGGAGCCGAACAGAGCTCATAAGGCGCTTGCAAAGTTAGAGAAAATGGGAAAATTAAAGGCAGTCGTAACACAGAATATCGACGGACTGCATCAGAAAGCGGGCAGCAGGGAGGTTTTGGAACTCCATGGTTCCGTCCTTCGGAATTACTGCACACGCTGTGGAAAATTCTATGGACTGGATGCGATCTTAAATTCTACGGGAGTCCCGAAATGTACCTGCGGCGGAACGATCAAGCCGGATGTAGTCCTCTATGAGGAAGGTCTGGATCAGGAGACCATCGAAAAATCCGTGAAATATATCGCGAATGCGGATGTACTGATCATCGGCGGAACGTCCCTCACGGTATATCCTGCAGCGGGGCTCATCGATTATTACCGGGGACATAAGCTGGTCCTCATCAATAAATCCGTGACACCGATGGATAACCGCGCGGATCTCGTGATCAGCGGGCCGATCGGTGAAGTGCTTGGGGACGCAGTCGGAGTGTGATTCCGGAAAGAATATCAGGGCTGGAAATAGCGGACTATGCCGGGATAAATGCGGAATACTGCAACAGGCGGAAATATGGGAGGCAGAAACTATGTATCAGGCAGCAGAGAATCGTTATGAGACTATGGAGTATAAACGCTGTGGAAGAAGCGGTTTAAAGCTTCCGCGGATCGCGCTGGGACTCTGGCAGAATTTCGGGCTGGAGAAGACAATCGCGGAACAGGAGGAGATCCTGTGCCATGCTTTCGACCGCGGGATCACACACTTTGATCTTGCGAACAACTACGGACATCCGGCAAACGGCCTTGCGGAGAAAAATTTCGGTCAGGCGCTTAAGGACTGTCTTGGTACATACCGGGATGAGCTTGTGATCTCAACAAAAGCCGGTTACGATATGTGGCCGGGACCGTATGGCAACTGGGGATCCAGAAAGTATCTGATGGCGAGTCTCGACCAGAGCTTAACGCGAATGGGACTGGATTACGTGGATATTTTCTACCACCACAGACCGGACCCGGAGACGCCGATCGAGGAGACGATGGGAGCACTGAGCGATATCGTCCGCAGCGGAAAAGCGCTTTATGTCGGACTTTCCAATTATAAAGAGGAAGAGACGAGAAAAGCAGTAAAGATCCTAAAGGAAAACGGAACGCCGTGCCTGATCCACCAGCCGCGCTATAATATGCTGGAGCGTTGGGTGGAAGACGGACTTCTCTCCGCGCTTGATGAAAACGGAGTGGGCTGTATCTGCTTTTCCCCGCTCGCTCAGGGCGCACTGACAGATAAATACCTGAAGGGGATTCCGGCAGGTTCCCGCGCATCCCGTGAGGGAACGACGGTGGCACAGCGGTATCTTTCTGATGAACAATTAGAAAAAATCAAACAATTAAACCAATTTGCGGAAGAACGCGGACAGACGCTGGCGCAGATGGCTATCGCCTGGATCTTACGCCGCCCGGAGGTGACAACGGTCCTGGTGGGCGCCAGCAGAGTTTCGCAGCTGGATAACAGCCTTGCGGCGCTTGAGGGCACGGGATTTTCGGAGGATGAGCTGAAAAAGATCGACGAGATCCTGGCATAAAAGAACTTAGAACAGGATCAACACGCAGAAAATATATGAAGCGTGAAAATTTGTAAGAAATAAGAGATCGTTTGAGAAGACAGGTTTCAGGCAACAGGAGACATAGAGAATGGTATATGAAGTAGGCGATATCGTAAAATTAAAGAAACCGCATCCCTGCGGCAGTCAGGAATGGGAAATCCTGCGCGTGGGCGCGGACTTCCGCTTAAAATGCATGGGCTGCGGCCATATGGTCATGGTGACGAGACGGCTGGTGGAGAAGAATACCAGAGGACTCAGGAAACCGGATGGGACGGAAGTAAAATAAAGGAAACTTGAAAAACAAAAACCAGTCACATGGGATCCATTAGAGCGGGAAGCGTAATGGAAAACATGTGGCTGGTTTTTGAGTTCGGAGGCAACTATAAAAGCGCACAGATCTTCTCAACCGCATCCTGCGGCCCCCCGGTATTCGGGATATCGTACTTTGCATATTTCTTATATAACCCGCGTCGCGTGAGATAGGTATTCTCGATCTCCTCTTTTGTATGGTTCTTAAATAACGGTCGTTCCGGATGCAACGCAAGATTCTGGTAGCAGTCCTCAAACGGGCGGTCAATATAGAAGATCGTGCCGCTCTTCGCGAGGATCTCTCCATTCCGGTCAAAGGTCAGCATTCCACCTCCGGTGGAGACCACGGACGGGCCGAGGCCGCATACCTGACGGGCGATCTCATGTTCATAGTCCCGGAACAAAGACTCCCCGCCTTTTGCGAAGATCACCGGGATCGTCATTTTGTAATGTTCGATCAGCATCTGATCCGTATCGTAAAACGGGAGACCGAGCTGTTCGGAGAGAAGTTTCCCGATAGTGGTCTTTCCGCTACTTGTGAAGCCGCATAAAATAATTGGATGTTCTGGTGTCATGTCTGGTTCCTCTCGAAAGGCCTGCGTATTCAGGCGAAAATATTCTGCGTTTTCTATCTTGCTTCGGTTGATGGAAAATGAGCTGGATGTACCGGTTCGTAAATAAAAACATATTTAAAATATCATAAATATAGTAGAAACGCAATATTACTCCGACTTCAACAATGGATAATGCCCCAAAAACTGCTGCAGCGCCAGATTCCCGGAGGATCTTTTCCACGCCGCAATGATCTCAACGACCTCATCTTCACCGATCAGCGGGATAAACACAAGGTTTTCCGCATTTGTCAGCTTATGCGTTACATAGGAGGGAATAATGGAGATCCCTTCCTCGATGGATACCATCATGAGAATACTCTCCACATCGTTGGAACGGAAGAAGATGTCTGGATGATATCCGGCCTGCTCATACATCTCGTAGAAGCGGAGGTCACTGACGGAATCACCGGTGCTGGACGGGGTCATGAACAGCAGGCGTTCGCCGTGGAGCTCTGACCGCTGAAGGGATTCCCGCCTGGAAAGTGGATGATTGCTGTAAACCGCTACCATCAGAGGACTGCGTTCAATGAGCCGGTATTCAATGGACTCGTTTTTCACGAGCTCCGTGCTGTCCCAGGTAAAAATAATATCATATTCGTCCTTCAATAGCCCCGCGGCGAGAAGATCGGTGTTCCGGCGGTAACAGGAGACAAGAATATTTGGATATTTATTATGGAAGAAACGCAGGGAGTTGGAAAAATTGCTTCGCTCAAAGCCTTTTGTATATCCGATCCGCAGGGTTCCTACCATACCGGTTGAAACCTCCTGAATCCGGTTTACCGCCTGATCAATGCGGCCGAGGATCGACCTTGCATCACTTAGAAATGCGCTTCCGGCCGGAGTCAGGGAGATCGGGCGGCTCGACCGGTCAAAGAGCGGGACGCCGAGGCTGTCTTCTAACGCGTGGATCTGCTGGGTGATGGCAGTCTGGGTAATATAAAACTGGTCCGCGGCTTTCGTGAAGCTGCGGCATTCAGCGGCGGTCACGAAGTAGCGCAGCTGGTTTGTGTTCATAAGCTCCTCCTGAAAAATAGGAATAAATCGCCCCACTCTGTGGGAAGCATCGTTACTCTTCGTAAAACATAAGTTTTTCTTATGATATCATACAAAATGCGCGGTTGCAAATCCTTTTACCGGGCGGTATCATAAGACTACTGATGCTGGATGGCGGTACAAGGGCAGATATGTTTCAAACGGAACATGCTGTACCATACCGAATACAGTGAAGGCAGCAGGATAAGAGCTGCGGATAAGACAGGCGCGGGCCGCAGCCGTAAGAGGGGAGTTATGCTTATGAAACGAGAAAATTTTGGCTCACGTTTAGGCTTTTTACTGGTAAGCGCGGGCTGTGCGATCGGAATTGGAAATGTGTGGCGGTTTCCGTATGTAGCGGGACAGAACGGCGGCGGCGTGTTCGTCCTGTTCTACCTGCTGTTCCTGTTGTGTATGGGCGTCCCGGTCCTCACGATGGAGCTTGCGGTGGGTCGTGCGGGACGAAAGAGCGCGGTCGGCGCGTATCGGGCACTGGAAAAGCCGGGCAGTAAATGGCATGTACACGGATGGTTCTGTATCCTTGGCTGTTACCTGTTAATGATGTACTACACGACCGTATCCGGCTGGATGCTCAGCTATTTCGTGAAGTTCGCGACGGGAACATTCACCGGAATGAATGCGGATCAGGTCGCGGGAGTATTTGGGGATATGCTTGGCAATCCCGGTGAGATGGGATTCTGGATGGCTGTGACTGTTGTTGCCGGATTCTTTATCTGCAGCAGAGGTCTTCAGAATGGCCTTGAGAAGATCACAAAATGGATGATGGCGGCGCTGTTATTGCTGATCCTGGTGCTTGCGGGACACAGCCTGATCCTTCCGGGCGCGAAAGAGGGACTGAGCTTTTATCTTCTCCCGAATTTCAAACGCGCGTCGGAGGTTGGACTTGGATCGGTGATCATGGCGGCCATGAACCAGTCCTTCTTTACATTAAGTCTTGGCATTGCGGCAATGGAGATCTTCGGAAGCTACATGTCCGAGGAACATACGCTTGCAGGTGAGGCGGTACGGATCTGCGGCCTTGATACGCTGGTAGCCCTTTCCGCCGGACTGATTATCTTCCCGGCATGCTTTTCCTTCGGCGTACAGCCGGATGCGGGTCCGCAGCTGATCTTTATCACACTTCCGAACGTGTTTGCAAACATGGCAGGCGGACGGATCTGGGGCATGCTGTTCTTCTTATTTATGTCGGCGGCAAGCTTCTCAACTGTTATCGCCGTGTTTGAAAATCTGCTTTCCAGCTGCATGGATAACTTTGGATGGAGCAGAAGAAAGGCTTCCGTGATCAACTGCATTTTCGTCCTGATCGCCAGCCTGCCCTGTGTTCTGGGCTACAATGTATGGAGTAACCTCCACATTATCGGCGCGAGAGATGTTCTGGATTCTGAGGACTTCTTAGTCAGCAACCTGCTTTTACCGCTTGGATCCCTTGTTTATCTCTTATTCTGCGTGAGCAAGTGGGGATGGGGATATGATAAGTATCTCGCAGAGGCAAACAATGGAGCGGGACTTAAGATGCCGGGGGCGAACTGGGCGAAGATCTATTTCCGGTATGTTCTTCCGGTGCTGATTTTGGTGATCCTGATCCAGGGACTGATCGGATAACAGACTGACCGGTATGCACGAAATTCATAAAAAGACAGGAATTCATGAAAAACTTACCGGTTTAATGCGATATGCACATAAAAACTTTAAAGTGTAAAAGTTTTTGTATTGAATATCGAAATAACCTGTGTTATAATAAGCATCGCAAATACAAAAAAAGAGGAGAGTACCACAATGAAAAAGATGATTGCACTGGGCATGGCCGCTATGATGTGCTTGTCCATGACTGCATGCAGTGTCTCCACATCTTCCAAGACCGAGACGACCGCAGCAGCAACAGAAGCAGCTGAGACAACTGCAGAAGCAGCAAAAGACAGCGAGACAACCGCAGAGGCTGCCGGCGATCTTGTTGCGACCGCAGATTATCCGACAAAACCGATCACAATGATCATTCCTTACGGTGCAGGCGGAACAACCGATACATGGGGCAGAAAGCTTGCAGTTCTGCTTGAAAAATATTTAGGACAGCCGATTACCGTTACAAACCAGGGCGGCGCGTCCGGATCCATCGGAAGCCAGTTCGTAAAAGAGCAGCCGTCTGATGGCTACACACTTCTTGTCTGCGCGGAGACGATGGGAACCTACAGAACCATGAATATCTGCGACCTCGGATACGATGATTTCACCGTTATCTCTCCGTTAGTTGGTGATCCGAAGGTTCTTGTAGTCGGAAAAGACTCCAAGTACAACACTCTTCAGGAGCTTCTTGATGCGATCAAGGAAAATCCGGGAAAGATCACAATGTCCCACTCCGGTCCTGGAGGAAGCGGACACAATCAGGGCCTTGTATTAAAAGAGCTCGGCTATGAAGTTGCTATGACAAGCTTTGACTCCGGTAACGACGCACTTCTCGGTGTCATCGGCGGACAGGTTGACTTCACAAACCCGAATATCTCCACACTCGGCGGCTATATTGAGAGCGGCGATGTGAAACCGTTAGCAGTATTCTCCGATAAGAGAATGGACGCTTACCCGGATATCCCGGCGTTTACAGAGACAGTTCCGGAAGCTGAAAAGTACTTAAATATCCCGTACACACTCCTTTCCTTCGTTGTAAATAACGATACACCGCAGGAGGTCGTTGATGTATTAAAGGCAGCATCTGAGAAGGTATTCGCAGATCCGGAGTGGACCGACTTCGTAAAACAGAACGCAGCGGATCCGGTATATGACGAGTACAAAGATGACGCATCGATCCAGGCATTCTATGACAACTGGAAATCCGTAATCTGCTGGTTACAGTATGACAACGGTGTTGCCGAGAAGAGTCCGGAAGAGTTCGGCATCAAGAGAATTGGAGAATAATCAATGAAGAATAAGATTCATTCGCTGATCGTCGAAGGAATTGTATTTTGCGGGAGCGGCCTTGTGCTGCTCTCGTATTCTCTTTCATCCTACGCGAAAGGGTTTAACAAAAGCTGGGCACAGTCCCCGTACCTGTTTCCGCTGATCGTGGCGATCGCCATGATCGGTCTGTCCTTATGGATCGTCGGAGAGGGAGTTACGGCGATGAAAAAGGCTGCCGCAAATCCGGATGACAAGAAGCCGGAAAAGGCAGGAAAAACAGAAAAGAGGCGCTGGGTCGTGATCGCCCTGATAATCTGTGCGATCTACTATGCGGCTCTCGCCTTCATTAAAATTCCGTATATCACCATCGGAATTTTATCTTTTGCGTATACATTTTCGACATTTGAGGTTGTGACGGTGGTATTCCTGATTGCCATGATGATTTTCATGGGTGTCAGAAAAATTCCGGTCCTTGTCTTCGTGCCGATCGGAACCACCTTGTTCTTAAGCCTTGCGTTTCGCACATTCTTACATGTGCTTCTGCCATAGAAAGGAGAAGGGAAAATGATGCAGATGTTATCCGTGGTCGATCCGCGGTTTATCCTTATGGTTCTCCTTGGTTCTGTGGCTGGTCTGTTCGTAGGAGCGATCCCGGGACTTTCCGTGTCCATGGCGACTGCGCTTCTCGTATCCATTACTTATACCTGGGAACATTCAGACGCCCTGGCGATGATCATGGGTGTCTATGTAGTCGGAGTCTTCTCCGGCGCGGTATCGGCGATCCTGATCAATATCCCCGGCGCGCCTTCATCGGTCGTAACGACACTGGACGGCTATCCGATGTCGAAAAAAGGTCAGTCCTACAAGGCGCTCTTTACCGCAACGATCTACTCGTTTATCGGAAGCTTATTTGGTCTTCTGGCTCTGGGACTCTTAGCGGAGCCGGTATCGAGAGTTGCGATCAAATTTACAAAGATGGACTATTTCCTTCTGGCCCTCTTCGGACTTGCGACGGTTGGTTCCGTCAGCACGAAGAACTACGCGAAGGGCCTTATCAGCGTTATGATCGGTCTTGTGATCAGCATGATCGGACTGGATCCGCTGATGGGAACAAAGCGCCTGACCTTCGGAATCCAGAACCTCGCGGGCGGTGTCAGCACAGTCCCGGCACTTGTCGGCTTCTTCGGTTTCGCAGAAGTGCTCTCTGTTGTATACAACATGAAGCAGGAGCAGAATGTCCTTGCGATGGAAAAGGCGAAGGTCAGCCTGAAAGAGATCTTAAAAAGCTGGAAGCTTTCCTTATATACATCCACGATCGGTCTTTTAGTCGGCGCTCTTCCGGGAGCAGGCGGACCGGTGGCATCCTTTATCGCATATAATGAGGCGAAGCGTCTCGTAAAGAAGCCGGAGGTTCCCTTCGGCGAGGGCGCGGTGGAAGGAATCGTTGCCAGTGAGTCCTCCAACAACGCATGTATCGGCGGTGCACTGATCCCGATGCTGACGTTGGCGGTTCCGGGCGACGCAGTTACCGCGATCATCCTTTCCGTATTCTATGTCCATGGCTTACAGCCGGGTCCGTTATTTATCACCCAGAACAAAGAATCCTTCTACTCGATCGTAGTAGCGGGAATCATCGCGTGCTTTGCGCTTTTATTGTTAGGACTGATTGTTGCCCCGAGGATCTGTAAGGTCATTACGATTCCGAAGAATATCATGATCCCGGTGGTAACGAGCCTCTGTGTGATCGGTTCCTTCGCGTGCAACAACCGTCTGTTTGATGTGGGACTCATGTTCTTCTTCGGACTGATGGGATTCATGATGCGCCGGTTCGATTATCCGGTTGCCCCGCTGATCCTTGCGATGGTACTCGGAAAGATGATGGATTCCAATTTCCGTCAGGCAGTGTCCCTGGCATCGTCCTCCGACAACCCGTTTATGGCGATGTTCGGACATCCGATCACGATCGTTCTTTCGATTTGTACATTATTCGTCCTTCTTGGAAATATTCCGTGGACGAAGCCGTATATCGATAAAGTAAAAGGGATCTTTTCGAGAAAAACGGCGTAATTTCAGATAAAACTTCTGAAAAACAGGCCGGATCACCAAATTTCGACCGGCGCAGGATCTCTCACCGGTGCGAAAGATGGTAAGGAATGAAAAAAGTATAAAAAGAGCAGGAAATCAGGCAAAAAGTGCTTGCATTTCCTGCTCTTTTTTGCTAAAATTATTACCTGTGACATGTAAAAAATCCTTGCTCCTGATACTGAAAATCGGGGGCCGGAAGACCAGAAGGAGGTTTATGAAACTATGAACAAATACGAGTTAGCAGTTGTTCTTAGCGCAAAACTTGAAGATGACGAGAGAGCAGCCGCACTTGAGAAAGTGAAAGGCTATATCACACGTTTCGGCGGCAATATCGTTGATGTGGACGAATGGGGCAAGAAGAGACTTGCATACGAGATCCAGAAGAGCAAAGAGGGATTCTACTACTTCATCCACTTCGAGGGTGAGGCAAACTGCCCGAACGAGGTTGAGGCTCACATCCGTATTATGGAGCCGGTTGTTCGCTATCTTTGCGTAAGACAGGACGCTTAATAAAGAAAGAGTGAGAATATGAACAGAGTTATCCTTATGGGTAGATTAACCAGAGATCCGGAAGTACGCTATTCCCAGGGCGAGCGCTCCATGGCAATCGCAAGATATACGCTTGCAGTTGACAGAAGAGGCAGAAGAAGCCAGGACGGCGATCAGGGTCAGACGGCCGATTTTATCAACATCGTAGCTTTTGATCGTGCCGGTGAATTTGCGGAGAAATATTTCCGTCAGGGCATGCGTGTACTGGTTTCCGGAAGAATCCAGACCGGAAGCTATGTAAATAAGGATGGCCAGAAGGTCTATACAACAGATATTATTGTAGATGACCAGGAATTCGCTGACAGCAAGGGTCAGGGCGGCGATAACAGCGGCTTTGGCGGCGGCAACAGCTACGGCGGCGGAAACCGCGGCGGCTATCAGCAGGGGACAAGACCTGCTCCGTCCAGTGCCATCGGCGATGGATTTATGAATATTCCGGATGGAGTCGAGGACGAAGGACTTCCATTCAACTAAATACCAGTCTGAGACAATACAGTGCGTTACTCCTAATTCGCTGTGAGTAGACTGAGTTTGCACGTGGCCGGACAAGCGTTGGACGGTTACAGACAACGAAACTAACAGGAGGTAATTTAAAATGGCATTCAATAAAGGTGACAAGTCCGATTCTTCCAGAGTAAGAAGAGGCGGCATGCATAGAAGAAAAAAAGTTTGCGTATTCTGCGGCGATAAGAACGGCGAGATCGATTACAAGGACGTAAACAAGTTAAAGAGATACGTATCCGAGAGAGGAAAAATCCTCCCGAGAAGAATCACAGGCAACTGCGCAAAGCACCAGAGAGCTTTAACAGTAGCTATCAAGAGAGCACGTCATATCGCTCTTATGCCGTACACATGTGAATAATTCCTTAAAATAAGGATTTTCACGGATAAAGTAAGGTTTTATCTAATTAATTTGAAGCATCATTCGAGGATTCCATATGAGAGATCATGTGGGATCCTTTTTTGGCGTAGTAGAGAATTTCCTGTTACACAAAAAGGCACTACATGTCGATGATGTGCACCCGCGCGAAGATCGCGCTGAACAGATGGAGTTATGACAGGTATTGACATTAAATCGAAATAAGAAAAAGAAATTTGTTTTTCCTGAAAGCTGGAAAAATATAAGAAGCTGAATCAAAAGGGCTTTTAAGGATATTTATGTCTGAAAATTGACTTTTTTGCTGACACCCTTTATACTACATAGAGGAAAAGTCAAAAAAAGAAACAGCAATGTGGAAGGGCAGTAAAACCATTCAAGATGTAATTCAAAGATCCAGAACGTTATTCTGGACCTTTTTTTACAAGCTTCTGCATCAACGTTGTGAAGAGGCAACAAGTTGCTGTGCTGTTTCCACATTGGTTTGCGGTTCGTGAAAAGGTATCGAAAAGGAGAAGGAAGGGGGAGCTGAAAACTTTAACCGCCCGTTTTGACTTGTTCTGAATAAGAAAATAAAGCCCACCGATATCCGGTGGCAGAATGGAGCATTTCAAATGATTCATGATGGATTTATCTATCTGGCCACTTTAATGCTGTTAGCAGCAATTCTGGTCAATCTTCCCGTGTACCTGCGGGGAAAAGGCGCACAGACCTTTTTTAAATTTGCACCGCCGATTGTTCTGATCTATTTAGGCATGATGCTTTTATGTACTATGAAAGTATGGGATCTGCAGGATACGTCAGCCATTTACGTATCGATCAAAAATCCGTTACTCTACGCAATGCTGTTTTTAATGCTGCTGCGTTGTGATCTGAAAAAGATCATTAAATTAGGACCGAAAATGCTGATCGGTTTCTTCTCAGCGAGTATTTCAATCGGTGTTGGTTTTGTAGTAAGCTATGGCATTTTCCATAAATTACTGGGTCCGGAAAGCTGGAAAGCACTTGCAGCACTGTGCGGAAGCTGGTTAGGCGGCGGCAGTAATATGCTGGCGATTCAGGCAATTCTGGATGTAAGTGAAGAAAGTCTGGCATATTCTCTGGTAATGGATTCGGTTTGTGCAGTAATCTATGTTATGTTCCTTCTGTGGGTAATCAACTTCTCTAAGGAATTCAACTCCTGGACAAAGGCAGATGTACGTCTGATCGATGAAGTAGGAGCATCTCTGGAAAAAGAGGCAAGGGAGGACAAGAGACCTCTTACCTGGAAAAACATGCTTCTTTTAATCGGCGTATCCTTCTTTATATCCTCTCTGTCCAAGGATGCCGGTGTTATGGTTGCGTCTGTTCTGCCTGTTTTTGATAAGGCAACCTGGACAGTTCTTCTTGTAACAGCTGTAGGTCTGATCGTAGCAATGACTCCTTTTGGAAAGATTAAGGGAACGGAAGAAGTTTCCAATATCATGCTTTACATTGTCATCGCGATGATCGCTTCCAGAGCAGATATTTCTGCTATGGGAAATGCACCGGTATGGCTGGCTGCCGGATTCCTGATCCTGCTGATCCATATAGCGGTTATGGTAATCCTTGCAAAGCTGATCCGACTGGATATCTTTACCTGTGCGGTTGCTTCTCTGGCGAATGTCGGAGGAACTGCGACAGCACCGGTACTTGCAGGTGCATACAGCAGCGCACTGGTTCCGATCGGTATCCTGATGGCTCTTCTCGGCAATATTATTGGAACGCCGGGCGGCGCATTTGTAGGATACTTAATGAGCCTGATCGGGTAGAGAACAACAATTGAAACGGGTAATACAAGACCCCCCGCACGGGAAACTGTGCGGGGGTTGTTTTTGTCAGGACAGGGCTCTGTTCTGCGGGAGGTTAGAATAGATTATAGTGTTACTGATCTTTTCCTTCCCTATCCGGAATGGAAAAGAAATGATAAGATGTATTCAAGAATGCCGAAGCATTCTTGCTGCGAGATTCGCGTCATGCAAAGCATGACATACTTCTTTTGCGCATCTTAAGCAATCCTGCCGGAGGCTATGGCTATTTTTATAGAAGCTATTTTATATAAAAGTGTGATTAGATGACATTAAAATTAAATAATTATGTGATTGTGATTTTCATGAATTTCACATATAATAAAAGTGTGATTATAAAGCATAAAACTCCAATAAAAATGTGAGGAGTGATTCTATGGAACGATTTATCTTAAAAAAACTGCTGGCTTGGAAGAATTCTCCCTACCGCAAGCCCTTAATTATGAAGGGCGTACGTCAGGTGGGTAAGACTTGGATTCTGAAAGAGTTCGGAAGACGCTGTTATGAAAATACAGCCTACTTTAACTTCGATGAAAATGAAGAATATAAGCAATTTTTTGAGACAACAAAGGATGTGGAGCGGATTCTACAAAACCTTATGATGGCAAGCGGTCAAAAGATAGTACCGGAAAAGACCCTCATCATCTTTGACGAAGTACAAGACTGCCCGAAAGTCATTAACTCCATGAAATATTTTTGTGAGAATGCACCGCAGTACCATGTTGCCTGCGCCGGTTCTCTGTTGGGGATTGCTCTGGCGAAACCTTCCTCTTTTCCGGTAGGTAAGGTCAACTTTATGCAGATTGACCCGATGACCTTTAATGAATTCCTGCTTGCCAACGGTGATGAAAATCTGGCACAGTATCTGGAACAGGTGGACACCCTTGAACCTATTCCTGACGCCTTCTTTAATCCATTATATGAGAAGCTGAAGATGTACTATGTTACCGGTGGTATGCCGGAGCCGGTATTGATGTGGACGGAGGCACGGGATGTTTCTGTCATGCAGGAAGCCTTGTCCGGAATCATCGGAGCCTATGAGCGTGATTTTGCCAAACATCCTGATCTCAGCGAGTTCCCGAAAATCTCAATGATCTGGAAATCCATTCCTTCTCAACTGGCAAGAAAGAACAAGAAGTTCATCTATAAAGTGGTCAAGGAAGGTGCACGAGCCCGTGAGTACGAGGATGCCTTGCAATGGTTGGTGGATGCCCGTCTGGTGCATAAAATTTATCGCAGCTCAGCTCCCGGCCTGCCGATTGCAGCTTACGATGACCTGTCTGCTTTCAAGATTTATCTGGTGGATGTGGGATTGCTCCGCCGTCTGGCGCAGTTAGCCCCCACTGCCTTTGGCGAAGGTAACCGCCTTTTTACTGAATTCAAAGGCGCATTAACCGAAAACTTTGTGTTGCAGACTTTAATTACTCAGCTTGAAGTCATGCCCCGTTATTGGAGCCAGAACAACCCGCCTTACGAAGTGGATTTCCTCATTCAGCGGGAGAACGACATCTTCCCCGTGGAGGTCAAATCCGAAGCCAACACAACCAGCAAGAGTATGAAGAAGTTCAAGGAGCTGTTCCCTGATAAGGTCAAGCTCCGCATCCGTTTCTCATTGGACAATCTGAAACTGGATGATGATGTGTTGAATATTCCACTATTCATGGCAGATCAAGCGGATAGGCTGATCGGATTGGCATTGGAGCAGCTACAGAAATAGAATTTATTGAAATAACAACAAAAACGGCACCGTTTTAAACAGTGCCGTTTTTGCTTACAAGTTCTTCGGTTCGATTTCCTTGTTCAATCCGCGATTGAAAGGTTAGTGCTTGCATTGCATTTGCAGACCGGGACATATTAAAACTCTATCACAAGCCCCGCATGCAGCTTATGAACGGATTCTCCTAACGTCTCTCGCAGGAGATCAAAGGCATGATCTCCGGTGCAGTGGCCGGTGTAGATTTCAGAAATACCGGTGGAGCGGATCCCTTCGGCGAGGGCAAGGATCTCCGCGTCGGTCTTATTGTAGAGGTGGAAGCCGCCGATCAGGGCTTTTACTTTTTTATCCGGGAAAGTCGCGGTGACCTCACGGATAATGGTATCGGCGCCGCCGTGGGAACAGCTGTTGAAGATCACAAGGCCGTCCGGTGTGTCGAAGACGAGACTCTGTTCGTGGGAGAAGGAATCCGGTCTCCAGCGCCGTTTTTCCTTCAGGTACATGTGCTCCCGGATGCCTTTTTTCTCCAGCCCCGGAGTTTTATGCGGGATCAGATAAACCCCGTCACACGGTGAAAAGTCCCCGGAGACGAGTTTGATCCGGTCCGGATACTTTTTTAGGATACCCTTTGGAATACCGATGTATTTCTTATAGTTCCAGACACCTTTGCAGCAGTTTTCTCCGGTGGTTTCCCTAAAGTAGAACGGTGCGGATGAATTTACCCTGAAAAATTCCGGGATTCCGTCTGCATGGTCGTAGTGCGCGTGGGAGAGAACTCCGAAATCCACGTCTTTCATGTTCAGTCCAAGCACATCAGCATTCTTCAGAAAAAGCCCGGATGCCCCGGCATCGAGAAGGATATGTTTCCCATGATATTCAATAAAAATGGATAATCCCCATTCACAGCCGAGATTTTCGGCGGGGATGTTGTCGCTGAGTACGGTTGCTTTCATAAATGAAAATCCTTTCGTAAAGTATTGATTGATAGTTGCCTTATAACTTTATTTTCTTCATTAAACACAAATGCGAACTTCCTGCAGGAAAGAGGTTTTGTATAACTTCGCGGCTTTACAAATTTCTTTTGCAATCTCTTTCTTATCGATCTTTTTCCTCATTAGATTTTTCCTATCAACGGTATTTGGGTAACAGAAACGCCGGACAACCAAAGTTATCCGACGCATTTTTTATGATTGCGAGTTTTATGCTGGCTGTCAGCCTCGATGCCTTGCCGAGTATCATAAAGTGCTGGTAATTACCCTCCCCAGCCGGAGTACAGCTTTCATGTGTCGCCACACGGAAACCTTTCTGGCTCATTTATATTATACTTAAATCCCGTCCTCTTATCAACTGATTTTGAAAATATCCAAGATTTTAACGGAAATGGCATGGAAGGTGTTACAGGAAAATCGCAGAAAGACCTCTTGAATATTTAAAGAAGAGATGTTATATTATAGATAAGAGAAGTGCCACCGATAGACGGCTTGGCCCTCGAAAATATGGATTAAAAAATAACCGCTAGTTTTGCGAGGACTGGGCGGTTATTTTTTTGCGTTTTTTTCGATGTATCAGAGGGTCACGCATGCCCTCTGCGAAGAGGGCCAAACCGCCTACCGTTATGGTGGCACCTATATTATTCTATCACAAATTCTTTGATCTATAAAGTCTATTTTACGCTACTGGTGGTTTTAGAAGCCGCGTCGCTGCTATCCACGTCAGGAATTTCATAGACCGCAGTGCCATGTCCGCCCCAAGCGGATCATGGACAAATGCCTGTATCTATGGTATACTATCCCCAAAGTCGGTTCTGATGCATGGAGAGATTCTGCCCGAATTTCTCCATGCATAAAAAGGCACTAACGTGTCAAATGCACACTCGCGCAAGAAGAGTCTATCGCAAGCGACTGCGCTCGGCGCGAGAATGTGTCAAGGCACATTCTTTTTATGGTCTTGCTATGCCCATTTTACCGGGCGGCGGATAGGAGATAAGAATGAAAGATGATAAAAAGGTCAGCCATATTCTGCAGCTTTACCTTCAGTGGCCGGTATTTTTAACGGCACTGGTAATCCTTGCGGGAGCTGCGGTCAACCTGATCTCACGCAAGGCGGGATTCGTGATGCTTGCATTTACGGTGATCTACGCGGCGTGTGCCGGAACCCTGTATATGTACGGAAAGAAGCGGGCTCTCGGCAGTCTGGTGTCCTTTGCGTCGGCGTACAGCTGGAGTCAGAAACAGCTTCTGGCGTCCCTGGAGCTGCCATACGCGATCGCGGACACGGAGGGTAAGATCCTTTGGATGAACCGCGCCTTTGAGGCGGTGACCAAAGAAGAGAAGAGCGCAGGGAAAAGCCTGACAATGCTCTTCAAGGAGATCACAGTGGAATCCCTCGAGAAGATGGAAAATGCGATGGAAGTCCATGTGATCTATGGGGAATCGAAATACCGCGTGAGTATGAAACGCGTGACGATCCGCCCGGATGAACTTGCCTCCGGAATCCCGGAGAAGCAGACGGAGCAGCAGATCCTTGCGGTATATCTCTATGATGAGACAGAGCTCTACAACTACAAGCAGGCGATCACAGACCAGAAGATGGTCGCGGGCCTGATCTATCTGGACAACTATGATGAGGCGTTGGAGAGCGTCGAGGAAGTCCGCAGATCGCTCTTAACGGCCCTGATCGATCGAAAGATCAACAAGTACATTTCTGCGGTCAACGGTATCGTAAAGAAGCTGGAGAAGGACAAATATTTCTTTGCGATCAAGCAGTGCTATATGCCGCGTCTGGAAAAAGAGCGGTTTGGACTGCTTGAGGAGGTAAAGACCGTCAATATCGGAAACGAGATGGCGGTGACCTTAAGTATCGGTATCGGAATGAACGGCGATACCTACAGCCAGAACTATGATTATGCCCGTACAGCAATCGATATGGCCCTCGGCCGTGGCGGTGATCAGGCGGTAGTAAAATGCGGCCAGAAGATCCAGTATTACGGCGGAAAGGCCCAGCAGTTAGAGAAGACGACCCGTGTCAAGGCCCGCGTCAAAGCCCATGCCCTCAGAGAGCTTCTTGAGACAAAGGACTGCCTTCTGATCATGGGACATAAGATCGGAGATATCGACTGCTTCGGCGCGGCGATCGGAATGTACCGGATCGCGTCTGCCCTGAACAAAAAAGCACATATCGTGATCAATGAAGTGACCTCCTCGGTGCGTCCGATGATGGAACGCTTTGAGACCGGCGATTATCCGAAGGACCTGTTCCTCACGGGAAGTGAGGCTGCGGATATCGTGGATAACAATACGGCGCTTGTCGTTGTTGACGTCAACCGCCCGAGTATCACAGAAGAACCGGACCTTTTAAAACTCGTGAAGACGATCGTTGTCATCGATCACCACCGTCAGTCCAGCGAGATCATCACAAACGCGACTCTGTCCTATGTAGAGCCTTACGCGTCATCTGCCTGTGAGCTGGTTGCGGAGATTTTACAGTATGTTGCTGACAGTATCCGGATCAAATCCCCGGAGGCGGACGCTATGTACGCGGGAATCGTGATCGATACGAACAACTTTACAAATCAGGCGGGCGTCCGCACCTTTGAGGCGGCGGCGTTCCTTAGAAGAAACGGAGCGGACGTGACGAGAGTACGGAAGCTGTTCCGTGACAGTATGGAGGACTACAAGGCGAGAGCCGAGGCAGTCCGTCAGGCAGAGGTCTATAAGAAATGCTTTGCCATCAGCGTGTGCCCGGCAGAGGGCGTGGAGAGCCCGACAGTAGTAGGCGCACAGGCTGCAAACGAGCTTCTTGACATTGTGGGAATGAAGGCATCTGTCGTTCTTACCCCATATGAAGGCAAGATCTATATCAGCGCGAGATCGATCGACGAGGTCAATGTCCAGGTCATGATGGAAAAGCTGGGCGGAGGCGGACACAGAACGATCGCAGGTGCGCAGCTCCCGGGTGCTACCGTTGAGGAGGCCAAGGAGAAGGTGAAAGGCGTCATCGATATGATGCTGGAGAAAGGAGAAATTTAAGATGGAAGTTGTATTATTAGAGGATGTGAAGGCACTTGGAAAAAAGGGTCAGGTCGTAAAGGTAAATGACGGATATGCGAGAAACTTTATCCTTCCGAAAAAGCTTGGTGTTGAGGCGACATCCAAGAACTTAAACGATTTAAAGCTCCAGAAAGCAAACGCGGAGAAGGTTGCGGCAGAGCAGCTTGCGGAGGCTAAGAAGCTTGCGGAAGAGATCGATAAGATGTCCGTAACCGTTTCGATCAAAGCCGGCGAGGGCGGACGCGCGTTCGGTTCCGTTTCCACAAAGGAGATCGCGAAGGCGGCGAAGGATCAGTTAAAGCTTGATATCGATAAGAAAAAGATGGTTCTGCCGGAGCCGATCAAGAGCATCGGAAGCTTTGAGGTTCCGATCAAGCTTCACAAGGAAGTAACAGCAAGACTCAGCGTGAAGGTCGTTGAGGCGTAAAGACGGAATGCCTGCCGCGTGTGCAATACGCGGACAGCAGCAGTTTTAATTCAGGGCAGGAAACCAGGTAGAGGTTCCGGCTTGCAAATAAGAAAGAAAACGGCTTCTGCAGAAATATATGCAGAAGCCGTGCGAAGTTATAGACAGAGACGTACAGAGAGGAAATCGGACAGATGGAAGAAGCGTTAGTAAAAAGGGTTTTGCCGCACAGCGTTGAGGCGGAGCAGTCGGTGATCGGTTCCATGCTGATGGACAGGGATGCGATCATCGCGGCATCGGAGATCGTGGTTGCGGACGACTTTTATCAGCGTCAGTACGGGATCATGTTTGATACGATGGTGGAGCTGTTCAATGAGGGAAAACCGGTGGATCTGGTCACGCTTCAGGACAGGCTGAAGGAAAAGGATGTCCCGCCGGAGGTGTGCAGTCTGGATTTTGTCCGCGATATCCTGGCAACGGTTCCGACTTCCGCGAATGTGCGCTCCTATGCCACAATCGTCCATGAAAAGGCGGTTCTCCGCCGCCTGATCAAAATCAACGAGGAGATCGCCAACAACTGTTATTCCGGAAAGGACAGTCTGGAAGTGATCCTGGCTGACACGGAAAAGCAGATCTTCAACCTGTTGGAAAGCCGCGCTTCCGGCGATTTCGTGCCGATCCGTCAGGTCGCGCTGAACGTCCTTGATAAGATCGAGCAGGCGACCCGCTCAAAATCCACGGTAACGGGTCTTCCGACGGGATTTATCGACCTGGATTACCGGATGTCCGGCCTCCAACCTTCGGATCTGATCCTGATCGCTGCCCGCCCGTCTATGGGTAAGACGGCGTTCGTACTGAATATTACGGACTATATCGCGGTCCGGAGACAGAAGACCTGCCTGATCTTCAGTCTGGAGATGTCGAAGGAGCAGCTGGTAAACCGTATGCTGTCCATGGAGTCCAACGTGGATTCCCAGAAGCTCCGTACCGGTACCCTGACGGATGCGGACTGGGACGCTGTCGTGGAAGGAATCGGTACGATCGGAAGTTCCAAGCTTGTGATTGACGATACTCCGGGTATCTCGATCATGGAACTTCGTTCCAAATGCCGGAAGGTTAAGCTGGAACATGGCCTCGACCTCGTTATGATTGACTACCTGCAGTTAATGTCGGGCAGCGGAAAGAACGGAGACAACCGTCAGCAGGAGATCTCTGAGATCTCAAGATCTTTAAAGGCCATCGCGAGGGAGCTGAGCGTTCCGGTGATCGCCCTGTCCCAGCTTTCCCGTGCCTGTGAGACGAGAACGGATCACAGGCCGATGCTTTCGGACCTTCGAGAGTCCGGAGCGATCGAGCAGGATGCCGACGTTGTGATGTTCCTGTACCGTGACGATTATTATAATAAGGATACGGATAACCCGAACACGGCGGAGGTTATTATCGCGAAACAGCGTAACGGCCCGATCGGAACCGTATACCTTGGCTGGAAACCGGAACTGACCCGGTTTGTGAATATTGCGAAAGAGCAGCAGTAAATGCATGGTCAAGCGCCTGCTTTCGAATGGAATTTGAAGGAATTTCATCGGAAGCGGGCGTTTTTGTCATATTGGGACATGGCTTCACATATATTATTAGCAATCTGATAACGGTTTTGCAGGCATGCGGCAGTCTGTGGACATGCTGAGAAACTGGATCAAACAGAGTCGAACAATCGTTGCGGTTCATGTCAGAAATTTCGAACTGTGACGAAAATCAAGTGAAAGGAAGAGGACGACCATGTCAGAAACACATTATCTGATCTCCGATGCCTCGAAAAAGGTTGATGTGGAATCTCATGTACTTCGGTACTGGGAGGAGGAACTGGAGATGAACATTCCTCGCAACGAGATGGGACATCGGTATTATACGGATTTTCATATCCGTCTTTTTAAACAGATCAAGGAATTGAAGGAAAAGGGGTATCAGTTAAAGGCGATCAAGACAGCGCTGGCGAAAACGCTGGACGCGGAGGGGGAATCGGTGGCGCCCACGGATGTTCTTGAGGAGGATGTTATGACGGCATTGAAGGAATGCACGGAGCAGGAGAAGAGAGATCTGGAAAAGCTGGATCCGGGGGAAGCCGCGGAACTCATGAACCGGGAAAAAGCGGAGCAGTTCAGGGAGTTTCTTACCCAGATGATCGGACAGGCTATCGAGGAGAACAACGAGAAGCTGAGCCAGGATATCAGCCGGATGGTGAACGATAAAGTGTTAAAGGAGATCGATTACCTGATGCGGGTGGCAGATGAGCGGGACGAAGAGCGGTTCCGGCAGCTGGATGAGACGATCCGTCTCTACCAGAAGGAGAATAAAGGGAGGGCGGAAGCCGCGGCGGCGAAAGCACCGTTTTTGCCGTCGATCTTCAGAAAGAGAAAGTTTGGAAGAAATGGGAATAAGCTTTGATGAGAGCAAAAATGAGAACCCCTTTCGCGAAGATCCGGATTCTGGATCAGAATCCACAGAAATCAAAAAGCCGCTGTTCGAATAGAACAACGGCTTTTATGTATTGGTTTGCGTTTGCGATCAACCCTCGTTGATTGCGCCTGTCGGACAGACACCAGCACAAGTACCGCAGCTGATGCAAGTATCAGCGTCGATTACGTACTGTCCATCTCCCTGGGAAATAGCGTTTACCGGACATTCACCAGCACAAGTACCGCAGCTAACGCAGCTATCGTTAATTACATATGCCATAACAAAATACCTCCTTTGTTTATTTCTTTCATTCTATAATAAACGGTTAAATTATTCAAGGGGAAAATTGTGAAAAAATGTACCTAATGAGGAACAAAAATCCAGTAAACATGCGGTTAGACAGTCACAACTCGAGTTAGTCTATTCTTACCTTTGCAGACAAAAATCAACCCGGCTGTCATTCAGCTGAAAGCATTTCATGATGGTCACCATATGCGGACAGGCATTTTCTAAACTGGAAATACCATACCATGCAGGAATGCATGATGGTTACTGTACGCGGGTAGGAATTTTCTGAACTGAAAATTCCGTATGATACCGTTATGACTGCATGATGCGGCTGTACCAGCAGATTTTGCAAAACCACCTTGCCAAGAAACGAAAAAAGTATTATACTCTCGATATGCTGGCAAATGCGGCGATATGTCCGTTATGCCGGAAACAATCGTAGAAAATTGCCCTCAGCAGATTTCGAAGGTGAAAGGAGGATTTATCATGCAGATTTCAAAAGAAATGCTCATTGGTGAGCTTCTTCAGGTTGATGAGAATATGGCTCAGATTTTAATGGGCGCTGGAATGCACTGCATCGGATGCCCGTCTTCTCAGATGGAGTCTCTGGAAGAGGCTTGCATGGTTCACGGAATTCCGGTAGAAAAACTTGTAAGTGTAATTAACGAGTATCTGGCTCAGAAGCAGCAGTAATGTATGTGACTGCTCGAGAGAGTTTTGGTTTGCTGACTGTGCGAAAGGTCGGAGAATGTAAGAAGGACTGCGGTCAGGGAGAATTTTCCTGGCTGCGGTCCTTTTTCCATTTTGACATATATGGAGCAATGTGCCATAAAAATTCTGTATGTTGAAAAAACATGGGGACATTTTGGAAACAGACTTTGCACATAAAAAAGCATCTGTATAAATCTGTGGAATACAGCTTTTTACAGATGCTCTATTTAAATATTGATCAATTGGGAAGTCAGATTATAAGTTTTGCAGCACCTTCAGCGCGTCCTTCTTTACGATCAGATCATAATGTTCCGCATAGTAAGCGCCGGACGCAGCGGCATCGCCTTTTAACCTTGTTCCGTATTCGGAGAGAGTATTGCAGACCCTGTTGAAGGAACTCTCACTGTCATTTTCCTTCTTGAGGATCAGGTAGAAGACCCCATTTTCCGGATTCTTGTAGAGAACACTGTTTCCTTTAAAAACAGCACCGGTCTGCCGTGCGGCTTCACAGACGAGGTCGAGGGAAGAAAACTGGTAGATCCTTGTAAACTGAGCCGGATTCTTCGACTCTTCCTTTCCCTGCGGTCCATTTGCCGTTGCAGCTGGTGCCGCAGGAGCTTTTTCTCCCTCCGGCTTTAAAATTCCGCTCTGGGTCAGGATATTGATCAGGCCGTCAGCGCCTTCCAGCACTTCCGCGGTGAGATTTCCCCATCCGTTATCATTCTCGTCCTCTTCCGGTGAGAACTTGGAGAACCGGGTATCCAGTTCCTCTGGATCTTCCATCTTTGTGATGATCAGCATAACACTCTCGTTCGCCATCGGGATCGCCTCGACCATAAGCGGGATATCCTCGGCCTCGAAACCGACCTCATTTGCGGCGCGCTGGATCATCTCGCGGAAAAGATTACGGGCTTTCTCGCTTCCATAAGCCAGCTCGCCGAGATTCATATTCCGGACACTCAGGTCAAAGTTGCTGAGGGTGCAGCGGATCTGATTTTCATTGATACGTTCTATTTTCATAGGATCACTTCCTGTCTGGTTAAAATCAAAATATTCGCGGTATGCTGTAATTCCCATTATAAGAGGGCAGAAAACCGCATTTTTATATTTATAATATACTATATCCTATTCAGTTTTTGCAATCGTATGAGGGAAATTTATTAAAATTTAATCAGTTTGACATCTACAAGATGGTCTGAAGCGGGAGTGTGTATATTAGAATAGTCGCAAGAGGTTGTGTTGCCGGAAGGAGGTGTGACGGTTTATCGAGCGCGTTCTGTTTGGCAAGTATCGGTTGTGCAGAGAGCTGGGAAACGGGCGATCCGGTACTGTATATCTGGCGTATCACGTTGAGCTGGAAGAATACAGGGCGGTAAAAATAGTCCCGAAATCCCTGGCGGATTATGATACTTTTAGAAAAGAAGCACTTTTTCTGAAAACACTGAGACATCCGGGAATCCCCATCGTCTACGATGTGGAGGAAGATACCGGATACAGTTATCTGATCGAAGAATATCTGGAAGGCGAATCTTTATATGCCCTGGTAAAACGCCTGGGCAGCTTGTCGGTTAAGGCGGCAGCTGATCTTGGAATACAGATCTGCCGTATCATTCAGTTTATGAATTCAGCAGAAAATCCTATTTTATATTTAGACTTGCAGCCCAAAAATCTGCTGGTGTGCAATGGAGTCCTTCGTCTGACGGATTTTGATCATGCACAATACGCGTCAGATGCCGCTGCGTTTGGTGAGCGGTACGGAACGATCGGTTTTGCGGCACCGGAACAGTACACGGGGGAACCACTGGACTGCCGGACGGACGTGTACGCGATCGGTGCGCTGCTCTACTTTATGAGCCGTGGGGATGCGCCGGGAAGTGTTCCGGAATACAGGAATGAACCGGAATACAGGATGTTTGACCGGATCATCCGCGGGTGTATGGAAAAGGAGAAAGAAGCGCGTTACCAGAGTGCGGATGAACTGCAGGAAACGCTGCAGGAGCTGCAAAATCAACTGAAGGAACAGGCAGCAGAATCTCGAATCGTTGTTTTTGCCGGGGCGGCAGCAGGGATCGGAACAACCCATGCGGCTCTCGGAATGTCTCATTTTCTGACCCGGAATGGGTGTCCGGCTTTATATCAGGAAGCTTATGATACGTCTGCGGTTCGCACACTTGCGAAAAATATGGGAATCAAAACGGACCGGACCGGCGTATATCGAATCGGATGCGGAAGCATCCGGCCTTATTATGGCGAGGCTGTGAAGCTGCCATATCTTTATTTTCCAGTAATCATAAAGGATGTGGGAGTGATCCGCCCGGAAGAGAAACTTCCGGAAGCAGATTTTTATGTTCTTGTATGCGGGGGAAAATGGTGGGAGATCGACAGGACTGTGAATGCGGCGAAGATCTTAAAAAGCCGTGGGAATGTGATCCTGCTCTTCAATCATATGGAGAAAAAAGCACGTCTGAAACTTCCAAAAGTTTTATCTGATATTCATTATTTCTTTCTTCCGTTCTTTTCAAATCCATTCAGAGAAGATAAAGCTGCCAACACCTGTTACCGGGATCTATGGAACGATGGTACAGGGGAAACCAGATGGAAAAGAAAAAAATTATCACAGAGAATCAGGAGAAGCGATGCAGAATGATCGGAATCGCTGGGAGCAATACCGGGGTGG
This sequence comes from Clostridium sp. MCC328, assembly GCF_018785465.1. Taxonomy (NCBI): domain Bacteria; kingdom Bacillati; phylum Bacillota; class Clostridia; order Eubacteriales; family Clostridiaceae; genus Clostridium; species Clostridium sp. MCC328. Next base: position 9,385 of record NZ_WQPW01000021.1, on the reverse strand, counting down.
GGTGCACCCATTTTTCGATCATGCTGACAAACTATCTCGCGGGATACCTCAGAAGGAAAGCCATACTGCTGGAATTTAATGAGTCGGGGGACTTAGAAAAGCTTGAATACGTCTGCACGGGGCAGATGGGACAGAAAAATCCATACAGGGTACTGGATGCGGATTATTATAAGTATGCAGGACCGGAGGCTGTGAAGGAGGTGCTTCAGAGGGGATATGACGATATCCTGATCGATTTCGGATCGGTCAAAGATGGCGCAAACGAATTATATTGGAGATGCGATAAAAAGTTCCTGGTGGGTTCCTTTACGGAGTGGCAGCAGGAGAGTTTCCGGGAATTCGAGATGGAACAGAGAGCGAAACAGAAAAAAAGCTGGCAGAGTCTCGCGGTATTTGGAAGCGAGGAGACCAGAAGAGAATTCTCGAGAAGATTTCGGATCAATGCAGAACGGATTCCGTTTTCAGCGGATGCCTTCTCGGTCACGAAGGAGTGCGGGGAATTTTTTCAGCGTATCCTGTAAAAATGACATAAAAGGACGATTTCCCTAACCGTTATAAAGGGAAAAGCCTGATACTCAGAAATGTCACAATAAATGAGATCTGACCGGCTAAGAATACAGCAGCGGGGAAAAACATGTCACAGTATAACCTTCTTCAGTCATCGCGGAAAAGCCGGGAACAGAGGCATTTAATAACTTAAAATCGACAGCGCAGAGGGAGAACGTTCAATGAAGAGCATCGATAAGACCGTGCATGCCATAGATATGCGGCACGAAGAAAAGAAAGGTGTATATGGGTATGGAAACAGCAAGCGGAACGTATGACTCGGAAAATCGAAGTGTCGAGGAGATGACGCGCTATCTGAATGGACTTAAGCGGTACACGGAAAAAGGAATCCCGATCTACATGGACGGAAAACTTTCCGGGCAGAGAGAATGGGAGAAACTGTTTGAAGTTCGTGAGGATGGAATGTTCTATATGGGAGATTATGTCCAGGCGGAAGGCGGCGGTCTGAAGGAGATACGGTTTGATAAGGTCTATCTGAGCGAAGCGGATATCATGGAGACGAAAGGTCGGAGGAGAAGAACGAGAAAATAAGGAAAGACGGAGGATACCGAATAGAATGGATCTGGCGGTACTGGATAGCAGTAAATCGCACGGAAATGAACCAGGTTATATGTACGAAGTAATATAGATTCAACAGCTGGGGGATCGTTCTGCCAGATGATTCGTAAGACTGCTGACAACAATTCGTTACAAAAAGTTAACAGACAGACATTCCGCGTTGTGGTATACTTAAGCTATCTTGAAGATCCGGCAAAGTATACGATCTGTGTATACCTTGCCGGATCATCCGTAATAAATAACGATTCAGCATGCCGCCGGTGAGAGACGGAAATGAACGCAGAGTTCTGGGAACCGGCGTGCGGAAAGAGTGATAACGAATGAGAAAAGTAGTTCCTGTATTGGTTGCTGTCGGTCTGATCATCCTGATCGTCGTGGGATTTGTCGGTTTCCAGGTACTGGACCGGTATATGCCGACGAAAGAGCGGGCGGATCTCGCGGAAGTCTATGATGTGTCCGGGGATGAGACCGCGATCCTCTATAACTATGAGCGGCAGGAGCAGACAGGAATCTATGAAAATGGACAGACGTATCTGCCGGTCTCCTGGGTGAATGACCATATTAATGAGCGGTTCTACTGGGACAGCATGGAAAATCTTCTCGTATACGCGCTCCCGGACCAGATCGTCTATGCGGACGCGGAGACAAAGGGATCCAACGGCGCTCCGCTGCTTCTTGTAAAAGATGAGGAGGTCTATCTGACGCTGGGGTTGATCGCAAACTATACGGATGTGCAGATCCAGACCTTTGACTCCGGGGATGGAAGACGTGTCCTGATCAATGACTGGGGAACAAGAAATATCGCGCGGGTGAAAAAGGCTGGAAGTCTGAGAGTAAAAGGCGGCGTAAAGAGTAAGATCCTCACAGACCTCGCAAAGGACGATACGGTGACCGTTCTCGATACGATGGAGAAATGGTCCAAGGTCGCATCTTCCAACGGAAATATCGGATATGTGGAAAATAAGCGCCTGGCAGCCGCGGAGAGCCAGAAATTTTCCGGAAATTTCACAGCTCCTGTATACAAGAATACCAGCATGAGCGGAAAGATCGTTCTCGGCTGGCACCAGGTAACAAGCCAGGACGGAAACAATACCTTTGACAGTATTGTGGCAAAGACAAAAGGGATGAACGTGATCTCCCCGACATGGTTTTCCCTGACAGACAACAACGGAAGCTATAAGTCACTGGCGAGCAAAGATTATGTGGCGAAGGCCCATGCAAAGGGGCTCCAGGTGTGGGCGCTGATCGACAACTTCAGTGCCGATGTCCAGACGGAGACGCTGTTAGCATCCACCTCTACCCGCCGCAAGCTGATCGACAGCCTGATCGCGGATGCGGAAAAATATGACCTGGATGGCCTGAACCTTGATTTTGAGAGCCTGAAAACAGAGGCGGGCGTCCATTATATCGAATTTATCCGGGAATTATCGATCCCGTGCCGCCAGAAAGGCATTGTCCTGTCCGTGGACAACTATGTTCCGGCGAGATACAACAGCTTCTACAACCTGAAAGAACAGGGAACCGTTGTGGATTATGTGATTATGATGGGATATGATGAGCACTTTGCGGGCGGCGAGCCGGGCTCTGTGTCCTCTATCAGCTACGTGAAGAATGGAATCTCCGGAATGCTCGAGGATGTCCCGAAGGAGAAGCTGATCAATGCCGTTCCGTTCTACACGAGACTCTGGATCGAAGCCGGGGACGGATCCATCACCTCCAAGGCGATGGGAATCGCGGATGCGAAGAAGTGGATAGACAATAACCAGGTGGAACTCACCTGGCAGGCGGATACCGCCCAATATTATGGCGAGAAACAGACAAATGACGGTGCCTGGTTCCTCTGGATGGAGGAGGAGCGGTCCTTAAAAGAAAAGATGAACGTGGTCCGTCAGAACGATCTGGCGGGAGTCGCGTGCTGGAAACTTGGGTTTGAGGATTCTGCCGCGTGGGATTCCATCCAGTGGAACTAAGATCATAATGGCGCTTTTACGCCGGACCTACCAGGTCACCATCTTGTCCAGCAGGAGTTTCTGTTCCTTGCTGGAACGTGTGAGGTAGATGCGGGTGGTCTCGATGCTCTCATGCCCGAGAAGATCCGCCAATAGAGAGATATCGCTGCTGCGAGCCAGAAAATTCTTCGCGAACCGGTGGCGGAAAGAATGAGGGTACATGGTATCAGGATCGATGCCATACCGGACTGCATAGTGTTTTAATTGGGAATGGATGCCTCTGGTCGTCACGGGGCGTCCATTTTTTCCCACAAAAAGAAAGCCGGAGGTGATACCGCGGCGGTCACACCAGGCTTTTGCCTCCTGACAGAGGGAATCCGGGATGTAGATGCGGCGGATCTTCCCACCTTTGGAGTAGAGATCAAGATACCCGCAGGCTAAATGTTCCGCCTTGATCTGCACCAGCTCACTGACCCTGGCACCGGTGGTCACCAGAAAACGGACGATAAAATACCAGAAATCGTGGTGCTCTGCTTTCAGGTTCCGCTGGAGCGTCTCACAGTCTTCGTTTGTGATAATGGAGTCCTGGAAGGTTTCGCGGGAAATTTTTACCGCATGGAGCCGAAAACTGGCGAGGTCGGGATAGAGTTCCGGCTGTTCTTCCTCCAGGAAAAGAAGAAAATGATTTACGGCGTAGATCCGCTGATTGATCGTTGCGGGGCGGTAATTGGCAATCAGAAGACTCCGGTATTTCCGGAGAAGAGATTCGGTTGGAACGGGATAGATGGACAGAAGCTGCCTGATCGTCCGTCCATACGCGTCTCCGGTATTTTCAGACATATTCTTTTTTCTTAAATATGATCTAAATGATTCTGCCAGGTTTTCCTGGTCTTTTGGAAGTTCTTTCATAACATATCCTTTGAATAATAACGGAGCAGCAGGAATTTTACCAGTTTACGATCTGATTGAAGAGATCCTGCTGTTCAGTACTGCTTTTATGCAGATAAATGCGGGTAGTCTCAATACTCTCATGTCCGAGAATGTCGGACAGGAGCGCAATATCATCACATTTTTCTATAAAATTTTTGGCAAACAGATGCCGGAATGCATGGGGATGTACGACAGATGGATCCAGATTGTATCGAAGTGCAAAAACCTTAAGCTGATCCCGGATCCCGTTTGTGGTGATCGGATTTCCGAAACGGTTTAAAAATAAGCTGCCGCTGGTGTGCTTTTCGTTTTGAAGCCACAGCAGGCAGGTCTCCTTGACATTTTGCGGGAAGTAGATCCGCCGGATCTTATCACCTTTTGAGTACAGGTCCATCTGACCGCGGATCATATCTTCCACACGGATCTGGAGAAGTTCGCTGATCCGCACGCCAGTGGCGGCCATGATCCGCACGGCAAAGTAGTAGGTAAGCTTTCCGTCACGCAGAAGGCATTTTTTCAGGTACTCATAGTCGGCCTGGCTGATCACGTTTTCCAGAAATGGTTTCTGTTGAAGGCGGACCATAAGGACCCTGGAGTCAGGAAGCTCGAGAAATTCCATAAAACAGTTCATTGCGCGGATCCTCAAATTTACGGTGTTGGGCTTGTACCTGTCGATGAGATAGCATTTATAGAGCATCAGATTGTCATGTGTGACTTCGGGGTACAGGGAAAGAAAATGCCTGGCAGTATAGAGATAGGAACGGATCGTCTGGTAAGATTTTCCATTCCGGAGCAGCCACGCTTCGAACATGGAGAGTTTTTGACGGGCCGTTTCAGAAAGACGGTCTGTGGGAAGAGCAGTTTTTCTCATAGTATTATCATACCTTTCTGTTTTTGAAAGTATTTTATCGCAGGAAACAAAAAGAGCAAGAGAAAACTGGAGAATACGTTGTTGATGGGGAAAGGAAGGAGGAAAAGCAAAAAATCCGTCGGAGACATGGGACATCTCCGACGGACGTTTATATAAGCTGTATATGATTGGAAATGAACAGACAATGCTTTTGGGAAATGTTCGGTGGCATTGCGCTGCCCGGAAGGAAATTGGGTTGCTTAGTTCTGGAAATCTACAATCGCGTTTCCCTTTTCATCATATCGAACAGCATCCTTATCAAGTGTCAGTGCGTCGATGGCATCAAGGTATGCCTTGATAGACGGGTACTGCGGCTTGTAGTTTGCGATGATCTCTTTTGCTGCCACAGCATTGTTGGAGAGCAGGGCATCTACGAGGAAGAGCTGAACCTTTGCGGCGTTCACGCACATGCGGTTCGGATCGGTGATCTGGAAGTCGATGCCGTGGAGTGTGCCGACAGCGCCGCCCGCGTTGATCTGCACGCCCGGCATTACGCAGGTGACATCGCCGAAATCGGAGGAACCGGTGCTCCAGCCGTTATAGTCGAAGACAACTTTCTTTCTTCCGCAAAGTGCCACGCAGCAGTCCTCAGCCAGCTTCATGAATGTCGGATCATGATACTCCGGAGCGTAACCAGGGCGGTCGCTCAGCTCAACGCCTGCGCCCATAGACAGTGCGGCACCGGTCAGCGCACGGTTTACCTTGATATTCTCGCGTTTGATCGCCTCTAAGGATTTTCCACGGACATAACTCTCGATCTTCATCTCATCCGGGATAATGTTTACGGCGCAGTTTGCGCCCATGAGGATCGGATGGAAGCGGATCGTATCTTTCTCCTGGAATGTCTCACGGAGGTCGTTGCATGCCTGGAGACCCAGCATAGCGGCATACTCCGCGTTGACTCCCATATGAGGAGCTCCGCCTGCATGGGCAGATTTTCCTTTGTAGCGGATATTTTTCGCTATACATCCGTTCATTCCGAGCAGTGCCTGAAAGTCAAGATCGGTATCGCCGTCCTCATTGACACCAGAGCCTTTTGTCATGCCGTGAACCATCATAGCCATGTCGACACCATCTAAGAGACCACGGTACATGAACTCGGTCTTACCGCCGTTGTACTTGATGATGCCTTTCTGGCGGAGTTCCTCACGGAATGCAAGCTGGATCATCTCCTCGGCCGGAACGACAACGAGGCGGATGGATCCGCAGAGACCGTCGAGGGCGTGGGGCTGTTTCAATGCGGCTGCGATTCCTAAAAGTGCAGCGGACTGGGCGTTATGTCCGCAGCAGTGGGTCATTCCATTTACGGATTCCGGATGGTTCGCGATATCGAGGGCATCCAGTTCACCGAAGATCGCTACCTTTGGTCCTGGTTTTCCTGTCTCAACATCGGTGTAAAAGCCCGGAATGTTTCCGGCTTTGACGAGTGTGTATCCAAGTGCCTCGTATTTCTCTGCGAGATAGTCGTGGGCCTGCCACTCGGTGTAGCCGGTCTGCGGATGAGCCCAGATCCAGCGCTCCGCGTCGAGGATGAGCTGTTTTGCGGTATCTACGTTGTTTACGATCAGCTGTTGCCTGTCAGTCATGGAAATACCTCCTGAAGTATGTAATATTAGATGGAGTCAGGCGCTGTACGGGAACAAAAAGTTCTATATGTTATAGCAGCGGTGCAAGTCTCATATTGAGACAGGAGACCTGATTCCGAATAGAGCCATATGCCGTTAAAAAATGTTTTCAGGTCAAGCTCGGTTTTCTTTTAAAAGCTCGATCAGCGCATCCGTGTGCTCTTTTGTTGTTGCCCAGCTTGTGGCAATCCGGATCACGGTGTGGGAGTCATCATAGTTCTCCCAGAAGCTGAACTCCGCATGTTTCTCCAGACGGTGCAGAGCCTCGTTTTCAAGAATAACAAAAATCTGGTTTGTCGGAGTCTCAAGGAAGAACCGGTAGCCGTTCTCCTTCAATGCGGATTTTATCGCGGCCGCGCAGTCAAGGGCGGATTTTCCGATATGAAGGTACAGATCATCCGTGAAAAGGGCATCAAACTGGATCCCCAGAATGCGGCCTTTCGCGAAAAGCGCGCCGTGTTGTTTTATGATCGTAAAAAGGTGAGGGATCAGCGCCGGATCCGGAATCACGACCGCCTCGCCGAAGAACGCTCCGCACTTTGTTCCGCCGATATAGAAGACATCGCAAAGTCTCGCAAGATCCTTTAATGTCACGTCATTATCCGGGGAAGCGAGAGCGTAAGCCAGTCTTGCACCGTCCACATAGAGTGGAAGATGATACCTGCGGCATGCTTCGTTCAGAGCAGTCAGCTCTTTTCGGGAATACAGGGTTCCGTATTCGGTTGGCTGAGAGATATAGACCATGCCCGGCATGACCATGTGCTCATGGCTCTCATCGGATAAAAAGGTGTCCATGTAGGCAGAGATCTGTGCTGCGTTGATCTTTCCATATGTATGGGGCAGCGGGAGCACTTTATGTCCGCCGAATTCGATGGCACCGGCCTCATGGACTGCGATGTGACCGGTCTCCGCACAGAGAACGCCCTGATAGGAGCGGAGAAGTGCGTCGATGACGGTAGCGTTTGTCTGGGTTCCGCCCACGAGGAGATAGACTCCCGCATTTGGAGCACCGCAGGCTTTGCGGATCTTATCCCGGGCAGATTCAGAGAACTCGTCGAGACCGTACCCGGAAGTCTGCATCATATTTGTGGAGAGCAGCTCATTCATGATAGCCGGATGGGCGCCTTCCATGTAATCGCAGACGAATTTCAGTTTTTCATTTGCCATGTTAGAAACCTGACCTTTCGTGTTGTCTGACTCTATTATACAGATGACATATTGATGTGTCAATGCAGGAAAGTGTATGAAAAAATCTGAAAACACTGAGGGAAATATGGGGATTCAGCTGATGATGGCGATAAGAGCGGAAGCCAGAATCCAGAACTTTTTTTGGATTGAACGGAGATAGGAAAATCCGCACATAAACAGGTTCCCTATGAAATAGAGTATTATGAAGAGCGGATTTTCGGGGAAACAGAGCATGAAGCAGAAAGTAATAGAGCCGGTTCTCGGCATATGCCTGCTCGCCATGGTGGTCATGGCGGTAAAATATGGAAGTATCCATGTGACGGGGAGCGGTGACGCCTACATAAAAGAGACACCGGTGGTGGTGGTCGATGCCGGACACGGCGGAACAGATCCCGGCAAGGTTGGAGTCGACGGGAGCCTGGAGAAAGATATCAACCTGGCTGTGGCGGAGCGGTTGAAAACGTACCTGGAACAGGATGATGTGAAGGTCATTATGACGCGGGAGACGGACACGGGACTTTATTCCGAAACGGACAGCCGGAAAAAGATGGCGGACATGAAGAAACGGTGTGAGATCATTGAGGAGAGCGGCGCGGACCTTGTGGTCAGCATCCACCAGAACAGCTATCACGAGGAATCCGTCTCTGGCGGACAGGTATTCTATTACCGGGATTCGTCAAAGGGAAAGGCGCTGGCGGAGATCCTGCAGGACCGGTTTGACTATGTCCTGGGGGACCAGAACCGGAGACTTCCGAAGGCGAATGCCAATTACTACCTCCTTCTGCATGTGAAATGTCCCATCGTGATCGTGGAGTGCGGATTCTTAAGCAACCGGAAGGAAGCAGCGCTTTTAAACAGCGGGGAGTACCAGGATAAGCTGGCATATACGATTCATATGGGGATCATGGAGTACCTGAATAAGAAGCAATGAGATAGGAAAAATGTACAAATGAAGAGAAATAAAATCGTCATATTACACAAAATAGGCCCACCTGTTTTTAACAACACTTTGCAAGAATTCTCCCATCCTCTTTAGGTGGTGAGATGAATTGCCTTTTGGGAAAATCATGCAATATCTGGCATATTAAAACTGCACATATCTGTGCACATAAATGAAAACAAATATAGAAGAACAAATGTTCTGAAAACATAGACAAACAAGTGTTCCTGCGTTATAATATAATCAGTCGAAAGTAAAAGGAAAGTCTGATTTTATGAGAAAATTGGACAGTAATGCACATTCAGTATTTCTACTCTGTTATCATTTGATTCTGGTTATAAAATACCGAAAAAAGATACTGACGGATCCTGTTTCTGATCGGGCGCGAGAGATTTTTGAATATATCGCTCCGAAGTATCATGTTACATTAGAGGAATGGAATCATGTTTCGGGCCCATCCAAAATCAGAACTCAGCAAATTTATTAATGCGTATAAAAGCGCAAGCAGCCGATTGATTAAAAAAGAGTATCCGGAGATTCGGCAGAAGCTTTGGAAAGAAATGTTCTGGAGCCAGAGTTTTTGTCTGTTAAGTGCTGGTGGTGCACCCATTGAGCTTATTCGCCAGTACATAGAAACACAGGGAGAAAATAAGAGTGAACATCGTGTACCGTTTTCGGATCTACCCGAATAAATCTCAAAAAGAACTATTTGCAAGGA
>NZ_WQPW01000146.1:0-205 GCF_018785465.1 Clostridium sp. MCC328 | reverse complement strand
CATCGGCCGCTTACGTCTTAACCGTCGTGTTCGGGATGGGAACGGGTGTGTCCCATAAGCGCATCGGCACCGGAATTCTTTTTTAGGTCCTTGAGACCTGAACAGTACGTAAAACCCTTACTTTATTCTTCCTTAGAAAGGAGGTGATCCAGCCGCACCTTCCGATACGGCTACCTTGTTACGACTTCACCCCAGTTATCAGACC
>NZ_WQPW01000145.1:0-221 GCF_018785465.1 Clostridium sp. MCC328 | reverse complement strand
TTCCCGTGGCTGACCTCACATTTTGGTTCAATGAGGGTTCCATCTACCTGTAGCTGTCAGGATTTTGATGTCTTTTGACACAGTACAAAAGACATACTGATAATGTTACATATAAATGAGGAATTGAGGGGATAAAAAGAAGCTTAAAATTCCTCTACACCGAAAAATCGCAGTTGGGAACCATGATCCATATCCATACTTATAATAGGTTGATGCAAGGC
>NZ_WQPW01000020.1:0-23770 GCF_018785465.1 Clostridium sp. MCC328 | reverse complement strand
CGCGGGTTCGAATCCCGTCTCGTGCTCTCAAAGAGATAGAAAAAAGAGTCATCCGATGGATGGCTCTTTTTTCTATGTTCGAGCCCTGCCGGGCTCGAACGGTTCGAATGTCTCCGCTCCGCTCCGGTCGTCGCAGGCGAACGTCCCCCGGACGTTCTGCGACGTCTCGTGCTTTCAATGATACAGAAAAGAGACATCCGATGGATGGCTCTTTTTTGTATGTTCGAGCCCTGCCGGGCTCGAACGGTTCGAATGTCTCCGCTCCACTGCGGTCGTAGCAACAATTTCAAATGCTTGTAAATCATAGGATTGCATGGTATGATAAAATATGTTCGGAAATGCTGGCTGAATGTATCAGCAGAAATTGCCGACAGCACGCGATAGAGTTCATGCATGAGGGTCACACGCTCAAAAAAGTTTAAACATGAATCATGAGAAAGGGGACATAGCTGTTCTAAGGCTGTTGTAAGTGTATGGGAAAACATAGAGATGGCTTTAAGAGCCGGACAGGATTTGTGCTGGCCTGCATTGGGTCGGCTGTTGGTATGGGGAATATCTGGAGATTCCCATATATGGTTTCAGAATGGGGTGGAATGACGTTCCTGCTTCCATATGTTCTGTTTGTCATTTTGATCGCTTCTACCGGAGTGATCGAGGAAATGGCGCTTGGCCGCGCGGCAAAGAGCGGACCGATCAAAGCATTCGGTAAATGTACGGAGATCCGCACCGGAAATAAGCGGACAGGAGAGGTGATCGGTGTGATTCCGGTTATCGGATCCCTGGCATTGGCGATCGGATATAGCGTGGTCGTAGGATGGATCTTTAAATATACATTTTTTGCACTTTCCGGTGGTCTCTTCCACTTAGGGCAGGACGTAGCCGCGATCGAAGGCTTGTTTGGAGGTACAGCCGCCGCATTTGGAAATAATGTATGGCAGGTGATCGCAATGCTTGTAACCGCGGTGATCATGGCATATGGAATTTCCGGCGGAATTGAGAAAGCGAATAAGATCATGATGCCGATGCTTTTTATCCTGTTTGTTGGGCTCGGCATATATATTTTTACACTTCCAGGTTCGGAACATGGATATCGTTATATTTTTACACTGGAGCCTAAAGGGCTTTTTGATCCAAGACTCTGGATCTACGCGTTCGGCCAGGCATTCTTTTCGCTTTCCATCGCAGGAAATGGAACAGTCATTTACGGTTCTTATTTGAGCGAGGAAGAGGATGTGGTCAGCTCAGCAAGAAATGTAGCATTTTTTGATACATTAGCGGCGCTTCTTGCGGCACTCGTCATTATACCGGGCATGGCAGTGGGAGGCGCAGAACTATCGTCAGGCGGACCGGGGCTGATGTTTATTTATCTGCTGAATGTGTTTAATGGCATGCCGGGCGGATGGTGTGTAGAGATAGTCTTTTATGTCTGTGTTTTGTTTGCAGGCTTAAGCTCTCTGGTAAATCTTTATGAGGCACCGGTAGAGATGATGCAGGAGCGGTTTGGGTTCAGGCGGAAAATTGCGGTTGCAGTGATCGCGATGCTTGGCGGTATCATTTCCCTGATGATCCAGGGAATCGTTTCCGGATGGATGGATGCGGTCTCCATTTATATCTGTCCGCTTGGCGCGATGCTTGCCGCTATCATGTTTTTCTGGGTAGCCGGAAAGGATTTTGCGCTTACAGCAGTTAACAAAGGAACGAAAAAACCGATCGGCAGCTGGTTTATGCCGCTTGGAAAATATGTATTGGTTCCGGCTGCGCTTCTCGCACTTGTGGCGGGGGCGCTGCTTGGAGGAATTGGCTGATAAGAGATACTTTCATGTTTCGTCAGGAGAAATCTGAGGACGGCATGTGGAAAACTTAATGGAGGAGATGACTAAAAATGAGCAGATTAAACGAATTGCTCCAACAGGCGGGCAATATTGGACGGAACGAAGATGGTTCGATCACAAGACTGGGATTTTCAGAAAAATATTTTCAGGCGCTTGAGTTTTTAAAAGGACGCATGCAGGAGCTGGGAATGCAGGTGGAGACTGACCCGGTCGGAAATCTTCATGGCGTATTGCAGGGGAGTGACCCGGAAGCAAAATCCATTGTGATCGGCTCCCACATGGATACAGTTATGCAGGGCGGTGTTTACGATGGAATGCTGGGTGTGACCGGTGCATTGGAAGTTGCAGCCCGCTTAAAGGATGAAGGACGTACCCTGCGCCATCCGTTGGAGATATGGGGCTTTAATATGGAAGAGTCCAGTATTCTTGGCGGTACATTTGGAAGCAGATGCGTGACAGGGATGCTCGATCCGGACATTCCCGGATATGCGGAAAAATTAGCAAAGTTTGGCTGCAGTCCGGAAAAAGCAAAAGCAGCCAAGAGAGATATCAGCAAGTATGAGTGCTACCTGGAATATCATATCGAACAGGGCGATAAACTCGATCATACGGGAATCGATGTGGGAGTTGTCAGCGGAATCGTCAGCATCATCGACTATAAGGTAACGGCAAAAGGCATGAGCAACCATGCGGGCACAACGATGATGGCTAACAGAAAAGATGCGCTTGTCGGAATGGCAAAGCTGATCGTAGCAGCAGAAGAGCGGGCAAGAGAACTGAATGACACACTTGTATTCACGGTCGGAAAGATCGCTGTATCACCCGGACAGGAAAATGTAATTCCGGGACAGGCTGTGGCGAACTTTGAGATGCGTCATATGGACAAGGCTGTAACAGATCAGTTCTATGCAGATATTCAGGCACTCGCAAAAGAGATTCCGAACTGTGAGTTTGAATTTGTAAATACCAGTGCCAAATATTCCACACCGTGTGATCCGAGATTGATCAAACTGATCGACGATGTCTGCACGGAAAAGGGAATCAGCCATATCATCATGCCCAGCGGTGCAGGTCATGATGCAAATGCGATGGCCCACGAAGGTGTCCCAATCGGTATGATCTTTGTTCCGAGTGTCAAGGGCATCAGCCATCAGGGAGACGAATATACAAAACCGGAACATATCGATATGGGAGCGGATGTTCTGTATCAGACTGTGTTAAAACTGGATGAAAATGGAGTTTAAGTTTTACAGATGAAAGAAAAATGAAATGTGGCTGTTCAGTAAAAAACGGGGGCAGGAATCATAAAAGAGCAGATGCGGCTGCAATAATCGGAAAATAGAAGCAATAAAAACAAGTTTTTCCAATATGGATTGATAGACAGTGATTCATAGAAGGAAGAACTTGTTTTTTTGTGCAATAGAAGATTCTGAGGGGGTTTCGAATCCATAAAAGGCATTAACGTGCCGACAATATGCATTTGTGCGAATCTGTAGATTCCTGCAAACAACCGCGTGGGGCATCCGGGTATGCCAGGACACGATTGTTTTCGTAAATCATAAGAGACATCAGGTCAGGGAAGTGAAACGTGTGATTTGTGAAAAACAGAGAATATTTATGTCAGATTACACATAGACGGAGAAGATTAATATTATAAATTGTGAAAAATAACCATAAATACACCTCCTAAATCTACATATTAAAGTCAAACTTCTTATTGACAATAAATCCCTCTCTCGTTATACTGAAGGCATAAGTTCATAATAAATGAAGACATTCATATATTATGAATGCAAGCTGCAGCGAGCAAAAAGGAAAAGGATGTTACAAGAGTTGAAAGGAGATTGGTATGGCTTTTTTAGAAGGGATCGTATCGTCAATCATTGAACTGTCAAATGTGATCGGAGGTTTGTTGTGGGGATGGTATACGCAGGCATTTCTGATTCTTGTGGGAGTTTATATGCTTGTGGGTACGAAGTTCTATGTATTCCGTAAATTTGGGTATATTATGAAAAATACCTTGGGAAAGATGTTCGAAAAGACAGAAAATAATACGGCGGGACTTACTTCTGTACAGGCAGTATTAGGTGCTTTGGCAGGAACAATCGGCATGGGAAATATCGCAGGAACCGCCTCTGCAATCTCGATTGGCGGACCTGGCGCTGTTTTCTGGATGTGGTTGTTTGCGTTCCTCGGAATGAGTGTTAAGACTGCGGAAGTAACGCTTGCGGTGCATTATCGTGAGGTTGCGCCAGATGGTTCTTCTATTTATGGTGGACCGATGTACTATATGCGGAAGGCAATGAATGCAAAGGCATTATCTGTGGTTTTCACAATCGGTCTTATCTTAAACTGTGTATTTATGGCATCTACTATGCAGACACATACGATTATTGAGTCTGTAAACCGTGCGTACAATATCAACCCATATCTGATTGCAGCAGTATGTGTTGTTTTAGCCGCTTTAGCGGTTCTCGGCGGATTAAAATCAATCGGTAAAGTCTGCGAGATCATGGTCCCTGTCATGACAGTTGTTTGGTTTGTTATTGCAATCATTGTAATCGGTGGAAATATCGCAGATGTTCCACATGCTCTGGCATCCATCTTTATCAATGCGTTTACACCTACAAGCGCAGTCGGCGGTTTTGTCGGTGCTTCCATCGCGACAGCGATCCAGCAGGGAGCTGCACGAGGAACCGGTTCCAACGACGCAGGTGTCGGTGTGGCTCCGTGTATTCATGCGACAGCAGATGTAGAGCATCCGTTTAAGCAGGGCTTATGGGGAACTGCAGAGGTATTCATCGATACGATCGTTGTTTGTACAATGACAGCACTGATCATTTTAACACCTGAAGATGTATGGTGCAGCGGAGAATCCGGAGTGGCATTAACAATGGCTGCGGTAGAAACTGTAATTCCTGCATCGATCAGCAACGTCCTTGTAACTCTTTGTATTTTCGGATTCTGTTTCTCAACAGTACTTTCTTTCTATGTTTATTACGAGACAGCATGCGTCAGTCTGTTTGGTGAAAAGGCTTTTAAAGTCCTCAAATGGTTATATTTCATATTCCCGCTTGTATTTGCAGGATATGCAAACGTAAATGCTTTATATGGTGGATTCGCAAATATCGGTTCCGGACTATGTCTGCTTCCGAACCTGATTGCTCTTGTTGTTCTCGCAAAACCATTCTTTGGACTTGTAAAAGACTGGGAGAGTGGGGAACGGAAATATGATACAGCGATCACAGATAAAAATCATCATTATATTAAAATGTGCAAGAGCTATGAAGAAGAACTTGCAAGACAGGAACAGAGTGGAAAATAGTAGCTACTGTAAAAGAGACAGGAAAATGTACAGAAGCTCGTCTGCCTGTCGGAAATAAATGGCAGAATAGCTAAGATGTAATTTCAAGCGGCGATTTTAGTGGCCAGAAGATTCCGGCTACCCGGAATTGCCGCTTTTTGTTTACAGTACCGTAATCGGGAAAATGAAAAAAGTATGTTCAGACGAGAAATATGGAGGTACATATGGCAATAGAGAATTGTGTAACATTTTTACCATGCAGCGATATAAAAAAAACAACTCATTTTTACCGTGATATTGTTGGGCTTCCGGTAGTTCAGGAACAGGCGGGGGGAATGTTGAAGATATTCGATACAGGGTACGGTTACTGGGGATTTTGTCAGTATGGTGACGGGCGACCGATTCCGTCCGGTGATGTGGGGGTATGTCTCTCTCTGAATTGCCATGATGAGGCAGATGTGGATCGTCAGTATGCACGGATGACAGAAAAGGGCTGTGTAATCAAGGAACCACCGAAACGGCAAGAAAAGTTTCCGGTCTATGCTTTTTTTACAAGAGACCCGGATGACTATAAGGTGGAATTCCAGAGAATTCAACTGGAAGATCAGCAGCTTATGGGCGGGCGAAAAGAATAGAAGACAACAGCGTTTTGCTACATATCGGATAGAGATGGCATGTCTGAACGATTTGCATAAAGTTAAATAGAAAAAATGATTATTTTTGTTGACATGCACTAACAAGTATGCTATTGTATGGATATGAAATCATAATAATTGAATGTGTTCATATATAATGAATTAAAAAGGCAATAATGAATGCATACAAAAAGAATCCGCCAGTCGCGAATGGCGGTGTGGGTGAGACACAAAGAAACAGTGGGATAGAAAGAGGAGGAAAATCACATGAAAGCGAAAGACCTTACCATTAAACAGATCGAAGAAAAACTTGCAGAATTAAATAAGACCTATGATTCCTATAAAAGCTTGGGACTGGATCTCAATATCAGCCGTGGACTTCCGGCCGATGAACAGCTGGATCTGAATCGTGAGATGTTCCATATTCTTGACAATTCCGACCATATCTCTGAAGAGGGAGCTGATATCAGAAACTATGGTGTCATGTACGGACTTGTAGAGTGCAGAAGATTATTTGCAAATCTTCTGGATCTCCCAATCGATAATGTGGTGATTGGTGGAAATTCCAGTTTTAACCTGATTTATGATGCATTTGCGAGAATTTATTGTTTCGGACTTCTCGGTGAGAAACCGTGGTCTCAGCAGACTGGCTTAAAGTGGTTATGTCCGGTTCCTGGATATGATTGCCATTTTAAGATTACAGAGGCCTTTGGATTTGAAATGATCCCGATCCCGATGGATGAAAATGGTCTTGATATGGATTTAGTGGAGAAACTTGCAGGTGAAGATCCTTCGATTAAAGGTATCTGGTGCGTACCGCTTTACTCTAATCCGACCGGCGCGATCTATAGCGATGAGTGTGTAACCCGTCTTGCAAAGATGAAGACTGCAGCAAAGGATTTCCAGATTTTCTGGGATAACGCTTACTGTGTACACCATTTATATAAAAAACATACGCTCTTAAATATCTACAGAGAAGCCGAAAAGTATGGAACTACAGACCGTATCCTTTATTTCGCTTCCACAGCAAAAATCACATATCCGGGTTCTGCGGTATCCATCATCGCTTCCGGTGATAAAAATATTGCTGAGATCAAGGAGCGCCTGAAACTCCAGATCTTCAGCCATGATAAGATCAATCAGATGCGTCATGTGAAATACTTAAAATCTCCGGAGCATATTGCAGAGCACATGGAAGATGTCGCTGCACTGATTCGTCCGAAATTTGACTATGTTGACAATACATTGAGAAATGATATTCCGTATGAGGATCTTCTTACCTGGTTCAAACCGGACGGTGGTTACTTTATTACCGTTGATACATATAAAGGATGCGCGGCGAGAGTCTTAAAACTCATGAACGACGTTGGCGTTATGGTAGCGCTTCCAGGTGCAACTTACCCATATCATAAGGATCCGAATGATACAAATATCCGTCTTGCTCCGACACGTCCGTCTATGGAAGACTTAAAACAGACCATCCCGATGTTCTGTGTATGCGTACAGATCGCAGGACTTGAAAAAATCCTTGAAGAAAAGAGGAATGCTTAGTGAAAATCGTAGTGATCAATCCTAACAGCAGTGCGGCGATGACAGCAGACATCGCCGCTGCCGCGAAAAAATATGCGGGAGACCGGTTTGAGGCAGTGACCGTACTGACACCGGGGGCACCGGAGTTCATCGATACATTTGAAGATGCTGCCAGAGCTCAGCCAGGAATGATGGAACTTGTAAGACAATACGAGGATGCCGACGCATTTGTTGTGGCATGCGCCTGTGACCCGAATCTGAAGTTACTTCGTGAACTTACAGAAAAACCGGTGATTGGTGTCGGGGAGGCATCGATGATAACAGCAGCTATGCTCGGAAATTCTTTCTCGATTCTCCAGACAGACGCTTATTCTGTCCCGAACAAAAAGCACCTCGTAGAAGAATATCATATGAAACATGCGCTTGCCTCCATCCGTGTGGCGGAGGAGGACAGCGACCGTTACAGTCAGTATCTGAAAGCAGCCCAAAAGGCAATTAAAGAGGATCAGGCAGAAGTGATCATTCTTGGATGTGCAGGTCTCTGCGACCTGGCAGAAAAACTTTCTGGGGAACTTGGCGCACCGGTATTAGACGGTGTTGTCTGCGGTCTGGCGATGGCAGAAGGAATCGTGAGAAACCATTACAAAACGAGCAAAGTACGGTATTATAGTGGTGGAAAAAGTTCCGGTACATGATTAGGAAGTTTTTGAAATGTAACGAGGAAAGCGCAGATTAAGAATAGCAAATAAAAAAGGAAAGGAAGTAGCACCCCAAGGATAAGTGGGGCGGTTACCAGGGAATATAGATTATGGGTTACAAGTATGTCTGCAACGAATTATACGAATATCTGATCTCAGATGATATCAAAAAAGACATTCTGTTTTTAACGGATGATCAGTTCCGCGATGAGTCCATTGATCTTTCCGATGTAGAAGCGATGGTGGGACAGCCGTTTTTGATGCAGAAAAGTTTGTTAGACCGCATGCCGAAGTTAAAATGGCTTCAGGGAACAGGTGCAGGATATGATGCAGCTGACTGTGAAGAGATCAAGCGAAGAGGAATCACATTGACAAACAGCCGTGGCGTTATGAGTATGTCTATTGCTGAAGATGTGATCTTTAAGATGCTTTTTTACGCAAGAAAAGGCCGTGAGATCGAGATGGATAAAAAGAATCATCATTGGAATATGTTCGGACAGGATCAGTGGATGTGCATCTGCTATCAGGATCTCTACGGAAAAACGCTCGGTATTCTGGGCTTCGGTTCCATCGGACAGGAAATTGCGAAGAGAGCAAAGGCATTCGGTATGCGAATCGTAGCTTATGATGTAGCGGATCTTCCGGAGAGTGCCCTTTCTCTTCTTGATCATTACTATAAAGGCGGAGATGGTATCAATTCCGTACTTGAAGAGAGTGATTTTATTTCCATCAACCTTCCGCTTCTCCCGGCAACCCGCCATATCATTAATGATGACGCATTTGATCATATGAAACCAACCGCAATGCTTATGAATCTCGCGAGAGGCCCGATCGTGGATGAAGAGGCCCTTTACCGCGCATTAAAAGAAAAGAAGATCGCGTGGGCAGCTTGCGATGTGTTTGAAAAAGAGCCGCTTCCGAAAGAAAGCCCGCTCTGGGATCTTGATAATATGTTTATCACGGCGCATAAATCCGGAATGGGTGACAGCTGGACGCTTCTGATTGGAAAACTGATCGTACGTAACTTAAAGCACTTTATGGCAGGCGAGCAGCTCGAGAATGTGATCCGCCTTTAATATTGGGGAACAGTGAGCCCAAATAGCGGAAAAGGAGACAGAATATGATGTTAGATCTTGCGGTTGTAAATGGACTTGTATTTCTGGAAGGCGGTTTCCGTCTTGCAGATGTTGGAATTAAAGATGGAAAATTTGCGATGATCACGGAGCCTGGATTTCTCCCGGAGGCAGCACGGACGATCGACGCGTCCGGAAAACATGTGATTCCGGGCGGCATTGATACCCACGTACATTATCGTGATCCGGGCCACTGGGAGAGAGAGACATTTGAAGTTGGAACCCGTGCAGCGGCAGCAGGCGGATGTACAACATTCTTTGAGCACCCGATCTCCATGCCGCCGCAATGGAATGGAGAGATTTTAAAGAATCGTATCAGCATTTGTAAAGGTGAAGAGTGCGCGGCAAATGACCGTCATGAAAAAGGAAGCTGTGTAGACTTCTGCTTCTTCGGAGCAGCAGGCGGACAACATCCGGAGGCGATCGAGCCGTTGGCAGATGAGGGGATCGTTGCATATAAGACATTTTTACATGACGCACCGGAGGGGCGAGACGCTGAGTTTGAAGGCTTGACAAGTGCCAATAATGACCAGTTATATCGTGTGCTCGAGGAAGTAAAGAAAACAGGACTTACGATTGCGGCACATGCGGAAGATAATGAACTTGTAACCGGTTTTATCAAACGTCTCCGTGAGCAGGGGCGCCAGAACGAGAACATCGCACACTGCGAATCCAGACCTCCGATCGTTGAGATCGAGGCGATTTCCAAAATGTTAAAGTTTGGTAAAGATGTAGGATGCCCGATTGAGCTCGTTCATGTATCAACATGGCAGGCTATGGAACTTGCAAAACAGGCAAAAGCAGAGGGGCAGCCGGTTTATGTAGAAACCTGTCCGCACTATCTTCTTCTCGACGAGAGCTATGTAGAGAAATACGGTGCTTACGCGAAGTGTAATCCGGCTCTCAGAAAGAAAGAAGATGTAGAGAGACTCTGGGATTATGTTAAGGATGGCACCGTGGATTTCATCGGAAGTGACCACAGCCCGTTCCTGGTATCTGAGAAAGAAAAACTCGATAAAAATGGAAATAAGGATATTTTCCTGTCTCCGTCCGGATTTCCGGGAATCGACCTTCGTCTTCCGTTAATGGTGACAGAGGGCATGAAGCGTGGTATCAGCCTTGAAAAGATCATCGAGCTCTTAAGTGTAAATCCGGCGAAGTGTTTCAATATCTTTCCACAGAAGGGAACAATCACTTCCGGTGCGGACGGCGATCTTGTTATCATTGATTTAAATAAAGAAGTTACATGCAAGGCAGAGGACAGCTATTCTCAGGCGAAGGGCATCATGAAAGTCTATGAGGACTGGAAGCTTGGCTGCAGCGTGGACTGCACGGTTGTCCGCGGACGTGTTGTTATGGAAAATGGTGTTGTTGATGAGAGTGCGTCCGGATGGGGAGAATTTGTACGTCCTGTCAGAAATCACTAAGAGACCGAGGTGGCAGATATGAATCAGGTAAATGAAATTCTCAGAGATATCGCAAGTTTTGGAAAAAATGAGGATGGATCCTACACAAGAACATGTTACAGTCCGGAATATTTTGAAGCTGCAACGGCGGTGGAAAAACAGATGAAGTCTCTCGGAATGAAAACAGAGTGGGATGCCGCCGGAAATATTCATGGAATTTTACCGGGAACACGGTTAGGTGCAAAAAGCATCCTGATCGGTTCCCACATGGATACCGTGCCACACGGAGGACTCTTTGACGGAGCTTACGGTGTTGCGTCTGGTCTTGCAGTAGTAAAACGCCTTGTGGATGAGGGAAAAAAGCTGGAACATCCGATTGAAATCTATGGCTTTAACGCAGAGGAATCCAATCCGATTGGAGGTACGTTTGGAAGCAGAGCAGTTACAGGTCTGGTGGATCCAAAACAGCTGGGACTTGGAGACGCACTGGCTGTTTACGGGCATACGGTGGACGAAATTATGGGATGCCAGAGGGAATTTTCTGATGTGAAGTGCTATCTGGAGGCCCATATTGAACAGGGAGACTATCTGGACAATGAGGGACTCGATATCGGTGTTGTAAGTGGTATCGTGAGTGTGATCCGTTATGTTGTGACAGCGAGTGGTCAGAGCAACCATGCTGGAACGACCATGATGAAAAAGAGAAGAGATGCCATGGTTGCCATGGCAAAACTCATTGTGGAGTCAGACAAGGCGTGCCGGGAGATTGATGATAAACTTGTACTTACCGTTGGAACGATTACCTGTGATCCGGGATCTGAAAATGTGATTCCGGGACGTGTACAGTGCATATTTGAGATGCGCCACATGGAAACGGAAAAGACCGATGAGCTGATCAAAAGGATCCGTGAGATTGCGGCGGGAATCGATACGGTCAAATTTACGATCACCAATAAGATCAATAAAGGTTCCGTCCAGTGTGATTCACACCTGATGGATGTGATCGGACAGGCAGCGGAAACGTGTATGACAAAGCATGTAGTCATGCCGAGTGGCGCTGGTCACGACGCAAATCCAATGGCTCATAAAGTTCCGTCTGCAATGATTTTTGTACCAAGCAAAGGTGGATTAAGCCACTGCAAAGAAGAGTGGACAGATCCGGAATACCTGGAAAAAGGTGCAGACGTTCTTTATGAAACCGTTCTCAGACTTGACACTGAGGGTTAAAAGAATTGCTTTTTTAAAACAGGGCTGATATACTGGGAATATGTATATTATCCGGACAGACCCGGCATCAGGAGGAAATTATGGAAGAAAAGCATCCCCAGTATATCAACTCAATTATCAGGGCAGTCAAGATTTTGGAACTGTATGGAAAATTGAATACCCAGTATCTGGGAATTGCGGAGATCAGCAATGAGCTGAAGTTGCAGCGGACAACGACCTTTAATATCGTAAAAACACTTCTTCATGAAGGATGGCTGGTGCAGGATTCTCCGAATGGAAAATACCGTCTGGGAACGAGAATCCTACAGGTTTCCGCTATGGTGACCAGAAATACTTCCACGGAAGATATGATTCTGGAAGAAATGCATCGGTTGAGAGACATGTACAACGAGGATGTGGTTCTCACGAAGATGATAGACGGGATTCCGGTCTGTGTGGAAAAAGTTCAGTCTTCCAATGTGCTTCGGATCGAATCGAAGGTGGGAAGAGCCGGAAATCTCTTAAAGGGATCTACCGGAAAGACGCTATTTGCATGGCAGCCGGAGAAATTTATCAATTCTGTTCTGGATGCTGGGTTCGCTGACTCACCGAAAGGAACAGAAGAGAAGGAATCACTTCGAGCAGAGCTGCAGAAAATTCGGGAACAGGGGTTTTGTGTCTCCATTTCCGAGCAAAACGAGGGAGTAGCATCTGTCTCTGTCCCCATTCGGGATAAAAGTGGATATGCGGTCTATTCACTCGCTGTAATCGGGGAAGAAAAACGTGTAAAACAGAAGAATATGGAAGAGATTGCAAAAGTGCTTATGGATTCTGCAAGAGGCCTTGAGGGCGCCAGAAGCCAGACAGAGTAAGTAAAAATTTAGAGAATACGGGGGTATTTTATTATGGCAAAAGAAGCAAATCCGATTCCGCAGGGAAAGTATGTACCGGCAACGAGATTTGGCAATCTGATCTTTACAGCAGGTATGACACCAAGAAATAATGGTGTTCTGATCAGGACAGGAAAAGTAAAAGCATCTGATGATATTGCTGATTATAAGGAAGCTGTTGTACAGGCTGCGAAAAATGCGCTCACAGCTGCAAAAAATAAGCTGGAAGAGGGCGAGAAAATCGTACAGATCATGCAGATTACAGTTTATGTAAACTCTGAGCCGGATTTTACAAAGCAGCCGAAGATCGCGGATTTCGCGTCTGAGTATTTCTGCGAGGAGCTTGGAGAATCTGGTGTTGGAAGCCGCGCAGCTGTCGGTGTTGCGGTTCTTCCGGGAGAAGCTCCGGTGGAGATCGCGATCATTGCGGGGGTAGGAAAGTAAAATAAATTCATGCTATAAAAGAAGACCACTGATGGGAAAGATCCTGCTCAGTGGTCTTTTTTATGTAACAGGAAATTTCGAGGAATTCCCTGTTACACAAAAAGGCACTGACGTGCCAAAGATGCGCACTCGCGCAAAGAGGCGGATTGTCGCAGGCGACCGCGCGAGGCACATTTTTTTGACGTGTATACAGGTTTATAACGATACGTCCTCCAGTTTTCGGACATATTCCTTAAATTCCTGCTCAAACTGTCTGACAAGCTCCTGCTTTTGTGAGTGCGGTTCTTTCAGTTTGAGAAGATAGCAGATCCGGGGCGGCGGTTCCGGAGTGATCCTTGAGAGCTTTAGGTCCGGATCATGGAAGTTCTTGAAAATACATGCCGGAATGATACAAAAAGAATCCGGGATACGGAGTAATTCCGGGAGTAATTCTGTCGTGTCCGTGATCATCAGCGGAAGTTCAAGAGGATTCATCTGGCTTTCGTGCCATTCGACGAAATTTGTTCCCCAGTCGAAATAGATTTCATGGGCTCGTTTTAAGGTCTTCGCATCGATGAAATCAGGATAGCTGGAGACACTCCGGCTGCTTACGAGATACAGGGATTCCTGAAAGATCGGGACGGCCTCTACCGCTTTCGAGTAGAATACCCGCGGCGTGATCCCGATATCTGTCTCCCGATTTTCCAGCATGGAAATAATCCGGTCAGTCCAGTGAGTCGCAAGAGTGATGGAGAGCTTTCCTTTTCCGAGAAGTTCCCGGTAAAAGCCCTTCACATAGTCGGTGAGACTGATGACGGAGGCGACCCGCAGAACTTCTGTCACATCGCCGCGGCTCCAGTCCTGGATCTGGCGGTTTAATTCCTGATGGCGTTTGGCGAATTCAACAAATTCTTCCCCTTTTTGCGTCAACAGGATTCCTTTTTGTCCGGGACTTCTCTCAATCAATTTGACGTTCAGCTCTTTTTCCAGGCTGATCAGACGGTTGCTCACCGCGGACTGGGAGATAAACATATTTTCCGCTGTCTTTGTCAGACTATGGGTCTTTACTATATTTAAGTAGGTCTCCAAAACTTCGTCATTCATAGGTGATCCATCCTTTTAAACATCTGCTTTGCATATATTATACATCTGATTTATCCGTTTTACAATATAAGTGTTCTGTGTTATTGTATAGATACAAAGAGAAAGGTAATTCTTACAGAATACAATTGAAGCACACACGCATGATCCTGACAGAAATTCATAAAAGGAGAGGTAGATTATGGACTATTTAGCAGAAAAATTCGCCAGACTTGGCACAGACAACGCACCGGGTCAGGAGGGACTTCAGAAAGCGGAAGAGCTCCCGATGATCGGTGGGAAAATTGAGGGACCGGCAGTAGATTTCTCCCACGGTGATGTAAATGCGCATCAGCCGATCCCGGGAAGCCTTGAGACCTTCGTAAAACACTACTGTGTCGATGGTACATTTCAGGCATACACGGAATACAGAGGTAAAGGTGCGATCCGTGAATATCTTGCGGAGAAACTTGCAGAATATAGTGGAGCTCCGGTTGATCCGAAAACAGAGATCATTCTTACACCGGGTACACAGGGAGCACTTTTTCTGGCAATGGGTTCTTTAGTCGGCAGAGGCGACAAGGTTGCCATCGTAGAGCCGGATTATTTCGACAACCGCAAACTTGTTGAATTCTTTGAGGGTGAGATGGTTCCGATCCACATGAACTGGAAGGACGCAGCACCGCACACATCCGGTATCGACTTAAAGGAACTGGAAGAGGCTTTCAAGAACGGTGTAAAACTGTTCCTCTACTCCAATCCGAACAACCCGACCGGCGCGGTTTTCTCAAAAGAAGAGGTTTCTGAGATCGCCAGACTTGCAAAGAAATACGATGTTGCGATCTTGGCAGACGAACTTTACAGCCGCCAGATCCTTGAAAAAGATTTCACTTACACACATATGCGTTCACTTCCGGAGAAGCCGGATAAGCTGATCACCATCATGGGACCGTCAAAAACAGAGTCCTTAAGCGGTTTCCGTCTCGGAGTCGGCTACGGTACCCCAGAGATCATCACACGCATGGAGAAATTACAGGCAGTTGTTTCCTTGCGATGCGCAGGTTATAATCAGGCGGCCTTCTACAGATGGTTTTCTGAGCCGGAAGGGTGGATGGAGAAACGTATCGCTGACCATAGACAGATCCGTGATGATATCCTGAAAGTGATCAACAGCTGTCCGGGATGTTGGGCACGTCCGACAGAGGGCGGAAGCTATATCTTCATGCAGCTTCCGAAATTAAAAGTGGATATCTTCCAGTTTACAAAACTCTGCCGCGCACAGGCAAGTGTTACCGTGACTCCGGGTACCGAGTTCGGTAAGCAGTACAGCGACTTCATCCGCATGAATTTCTCTCAGGATCATGATAGGGCTGTTGACGCTGTTAAGAGAATCTGCGAGATGGTAGACCGTTACCGCGTATAAAACTTTTAGCCACAAAAGTTTTCTTTTCGGTTGAACTTGTTTTTACCATAAAAATCCTTCTTGAAAACGAAAAACATCTTTCCATACAGTGGTTACCCCCAAAATGTATGGAAAGGTGTTTTTGCTGCGTGTCAGGAAAATGAATCTTTTGCGAACATCTCCACCGCCAGCTTCGTAAATTCCTCCATAGCCTTTGATACATATCTCTTTTTCTTCCACATAACAGCGATGTCGCGGCTCACATCATCGGAGTCCAGCTTGTAAAAGACGACAGGTTCATCGTGGTCGGACATCCGGACAACGGTGTCAGACAGGAGTGTGATGCCGAGACCGGCACCGCAGGAGCGGTAGGCGGTGGCGAGCTGATCTAACTGCAGGCGGATATTTGGGGCAAAGCCATTCTGGGCACAGAGCCTTACGGCACGTTCGTAGGCAATGGTCTCCGGGCGAAGCAGCAGGAACGGGGCCTTTGCGAAGGAAGAGAGGGAGACGGAAGGCGCAGCCGGATCTAAATGAACACCGCGGCGGATCTCGTCGGCGGTGAATGCCGCAGGAAGAAGGTCTTTTTTTATTCCCATAGAGGCAAAGAAATTTGGAGCACTTGGGACAGCGAGGAGAAAGTGATCCTCGAAGAGGATGACGGAGTCGAAGGTGTCACCCTGCTGGTCCACCGGATCCACGAGGATATCGAGCGCCTCATTCGCGAGACGCTTTTGTAATTCAAGAGATGGCGCTTCCTGAACGTCCAGAGAGATTCCGGGATAGCGGCGGCTGTATTCGGCAACGACCGGGAGAACGATGCTGGAGAGGAAGAAGCTGGAGGCGCCGATCCTCAGAGCTCCTGTTTTGAGGTTTGAGAGATCGTTGCAGTAGACCTTCAGATCATCTTCAATGCGGTGGAGCTTTTCCACGGCATCGATGTAGGCGCGGCCGGCGTCAGTTAAAAGAAGACGGGAGGAAGAACGCTCGAAGATGGGCTGTCCTAACTCCTGCTCTTCTTTTTTTACTGCAATGCTGATAGCGGGCTGGGTGATATAGAGGTTTCTTGCCGCGGCGGAAAAACTTCCGCAGCGGTAAATTTCGTAGATGTAGTCTTTTGACTGGAACATTTTGTTCTCCTCATATAAATATAATTAATGGAAAATATCAATATTATAAATTTGATTATATAGGAGAAACGTGATATATTCAAGACGATCTTGAGAGAGACTAAAAGATTTATGTGCCGGGAAGAGAGCTTTTGACGGATCAATATAACAGCAAATACGAATAGCAGCACAGTGGAGACAGTTTCCCGGAGATGATGAAAGAACGTGGGCTGTGCAAAAAGGGAGAAGGAAATGAGTTACTTAAAAACATTGCTTATCATCTGCCCGATCTTCTTTATTTCGGGTATTATTGATTCCATCGGCGGAGGCGGAGGATTGATTGCGCTGCCGACATACTTAATGATCGGATTGCCGGTCCGTTCGGCTTACGGCTGCAACAAACTGCAGGCAGGTCTCGGAAACCTGGTCTCAGCGATCAAGTATTTTAAAAACAACATGGTCGATCTGAGGATCGCATTGGTCTCAGCCATCACGGCAATGACGGGGGCATGGATCGGAACAAAGATCATCTTTCTTCTTCCGGAGGAGAGCATTCAGAAGGCCATCACGGTGGCACTTCCGGTGATCGCCCTCATTATGGTTCTCAGAAAGACAGACGCGAGAAACGTGATCATGAGAAGCGAGATATCAAAAAAAACAGTTGTTCAGGCCCTGATCGTCGGCGTGATCATGGGATTTTACAACAGTCTTTTCGGACCGGGGATCGGTACCGTAGCGATCATTGCGTTTACGATGATCATGCACTATGATGCAAGATGTGCGTCCGGTAACGGTAAGGTCCTTATCGTACTTACGAACGCCATCGCTCTTGTAAGCTATGTGAAAACGGGAAATGTCGCTTACGAGATCGCGTGTCCGGCAGCACTCTGTGCCATTGCAGGAAACCTCGTCGGCGTTAATCTGGCGATCAGGAAGGGCGAGAAGATCATCAAACCGGTGATGTTAGTCGTAGTAATCCTCACTGTGATCAAATTTGCCTGGCAGAATCATCTGTGGGGTTAAATGCATAAAATCCAATAAGGTTTACCTGTTTTTGTTTACCCATATAAAAGGGCTGGTCCTACTGCGGACCGGCTCTTTTTGTGTAACAGGAAATTCCCAGTTACACAAAAGGCGCGAATGTGCCAATGATGCGCATCGGATAAGACTACCGGTATATTTGGAGGAAGCCGGATTCCTCAGGGCTTGTATTTAAGGTAGGAATGAGATAAGATAGTGTTAAAAGAATTCAGGAAAGAAGTGGAAAAACTATGTATGATGAGTTAACAAAAAATGATATAAAGAAGATGGAAGAGGAGATCGAATACCGGAAACTTGTGGTCCGGAAAGAGGCGATCGAGGCGGTAAAAGAGGCGAGAGCCCAGGGCGACTTAAGTGAAAATTTTGAATATTATGCAGCGAAGAAGGACAAGAACAAGAATGAGAGCCGGATCCGGTATCTGGAGAGAATGATCCGGACGGCGAAGGTGGTCTCTGATGAGTCAAAAGACGATGAGGTCGGTCTCTACAACACGGTGGACGTGTATTTTGAGGATGACGATGAGACGGAGACCTATAAGATCGTTACGACGATCCGCGGAAATTCCTTAAAGGGACTGATCAGTTCCGAGTCACCGCTCGGAAGGGCACTTCTGGGGCATAAGGTCGGTGACCGGGTACATGTGCAGGTGAATGACAGGGCCGGATATGACGTGATCATCAAGCGTCTGGAGAAGACCGTGGATGACGGAAGCGATGCGATCCGGAGTTTTTAAAGAAGACATTTTTAAAGAAGACAGAGAGGTTGAGTATGAAGGATTTTAAAGTGGCGGGGTTTCCGCTGCCATTGTATGTCCTCATCCTGGCGCTGACGGCGGCATGTATGTTTACGGGCTGTGTCCCGAAGAGTCTGGTCCCGGCGTTTTTAGTGTTGATGGTATTCGGTGAGGGCTTAAATGCGATTGGAAATAACGTACCGGTGGTGAAGACGTATCTCGGAGGATCTGTGATCTGTATTCTCGGTTCTGCGATCCTCACGGCAGGCGGACTGATTCCCGAGCAGACGATTGAGACGCTCGATTATTTTGTCAATGACAGTGGCTTCCTGATCTTTTATATCGCGGCGCTGATCTGCGGCAGTCTCTTTAATATCGACCGGAATCTTCTGCTCAGGGCTACCGTGAAGCTTCTGCCGGTGGCGGTGACCTCTCTTTCTATGGGAATTCTGCTTTCAGGAATTATGGGGATCATCCTTGGGGAAGGTTTCTGGGGCGGGATCCTCTATATCGGAGTGCCTATGACCAGCGGCGGAATGACAGCGGGTACAGTTCCTCTTTCTGCCATGTACTCCCAGGCGCTCGGCGTGGAAGCGGCGGATGTGCTGACAAAGATGGCACCGGCCACAGTGCTTGGAAACTGTGTAGCGATTATTTTTGGCGGTCTTTTAAACAATTTCGGAAAAAAACACCCGGAGACGACCGGAAACGGTGTATTGGTGAATGATGGAAAAACGGTGAAAAAGACACCGCCATTGAAGCCGACATTTGCGTCTTTATGTACCGGGATGATCATTGCGTTCGCCTTTTATCAGCTTGGCGCGATCTTGCACAGGTTTGTTCCTGTGATCCCGACGTATGCGTGGATGATCATTGCGGTCGTGCTTGTGAAGGGAACCGGCATCATGTCCGAAGAGCTGGAGGATGCAGCAAGAGAGTGGGGGCAGTTTGCCATCAAGAGCTGGACTGCGGCGGCACTTGCGGGGATCGGCTTTACCCTGATCGATCTGAATACAATTTTAAAGACTCTGACACCGTTATATCTGATCACGGTGGTACTCATCGTGGGGATCATTACGTTTACGGCGTCAGTTCTTGGAAAGCTTGTCGGCTTTTTCCCACTGGAATCAGCCATCGCAGCGGGGATGTGTACGACAAATATGGGCGGTTCCGGCAATGTAGCTGTTTTGAGCAGTGCGCATAGAATGGAGCTTCTGCCGTTTGCGCAGATCGTTACAAGATCCTGCGGAGCGCTGATGCTGACGCTCGGAGGAATATTAGTGCAGATGGTGGGATAGGATCCGGATCATGTATCAGCGCAGCAGGCTTTTGTACCTGTTGCGTTGATTTTGGTATGAACAGTTATTATGTATTAAAAACAGGGGAGTGACAAAGATGGAAATATATCAGCTTCGATATTTTGTATATGCGGCGAAATATGAAAATATCACGATGGCGGCGCAGGAATTGAATGTATCCCAGCCTTCCATCAGTAAGGCGATCCAATCACTGGAGCGCGAATTAAAAACAGAGTTACTTCGAAAAAACGGAAGATCCTGTGTGCTTACCCGTGATGGATATTTATTGCAGGAAAGGGTAGTTCCTTTGCTTGAGGAAATAGAACGGCTTCCGTTGGAATTCCACAATAGACAGAAGAAGAAACTCATCCGTTTGAATGTTTTGACCGGAGGGCTGCTTGTTCCGGAACTGATTCGCGAATTCCGGGAGGAAAATCCGGATGTTTTTTTTCAGGTATTAGATCGCAGAGAGGCAACGAAGTGGGATGTCTGCATTCGAAGTACACTGCCTCAGTATGTGTTCAGCAATGCAGTAAAATTAATGGAAGAGCCATTGTGTCTCGCGTTTCATAAAGATTCGTGGTTGAGAAATGTGGAAAAAGTCAGGTTGTCGGATATCAGAAATGAAAAATTTGTTATGTTGAGAAGTGGAGGAAGTATCCGGACGATTTCAGACGCAATATTCGAAAAAGAAGGGATTATTCCGGATATTGCATTTGAATGTGATAACGTTCATGTTTTGAGACGCATGGTGCAGGAAGGGGTGGGGATCACCATCTGGCCAAGGTATTCCTGGAGAGATCACCTGAGAAGCGAGACAGATTTTGCAAATGTCTGTTATCGGCCGATCGATAACAACGAATTCAAACGATCTCTGTATCTGATCCTGCAGAAAGATCTGAAAATGACAGAGGAATTGGAGAAATTCTGCAAATACACAGAAAAATATTTTAATAGTATTAAAGAAGAATAAATAAAATTGTGCTAAATTCATTCGAAATGAGAATGTAAGTCATTCATGAATAATATTTGAATAACATATATAATTATTATATAATTGACCCATAAAAGAAAGCGCATCTTTTTAAGAATCAGCCATATAAATCTATGGTGAAGGCCCAAGAGACCTTCTTAAAAAGGAGCGCTTTTGTCGTGTTTATATCATTTTTGTTACCAGTAGTTGTTGATTACAAAAGGAGGAAATCATGAAAAAAAGCTTTTATCGTATTACGGCAGCGGCGCTTATGACAACGATGCTTGCAGCGAGCGTAGTCGGATGTTCAAAATCGTCATCCGGTGGTTCGGCTGCGACAGCGGGAACCGAGACAGCTGATCCGGGAAAGCAGACAACAGGAACGGCAGATGCATCAGGTGATCTGAATCCCCTGACTCCGCCGGAAGGAGTTCAATTAAAAGAAGATCTCGCGATGGGATTGAAAACAAAACATACAACGATCGATACTATGGAAGTAAGTAACACGCAGCATAACTATATGTTCCGAATGGTGCATGATACACTGGTTCACTTTAACAATACGACAAGTGAGCTGGAACCGCAGCTTGCGACAGAGTGGAGTACCGATGATGGCGGAAAGACATACATTTTTAAATTGAGAGATGGCGTAAAATTCCACAACGGTGAAACTTTAAAAGCATCTGATGTTGTATTTACATTTAACAGAATGCAGGGAACAACCTCCAGCAACAACTTATATACAAAACTGGAATCGGTTGAGGCAGTCGATGATATGACAGTTAAAATGGTCCTTATCAATCCGAACCTTGACTGGCCATATATGATGACGATACCGACTACATCGATCCTCAGTGAAAAAGCAGTTACCGATGATCCGACAGAAGGAACAGGAATCGGAACAGGTCCATGGCAGATCGATTCCTATGAATTTGGAAACTATACGAAGCTCGTTGCATTCGAGGACAGCTGGAGAGGCGCTCCGAACGCGAAGACTTTCACATTCCGCTATATTCCGGAAGATTCTGCACGTCTGATCGCATTACAGAACGGAGAAGTTGATATCTGTATGGAGCCGGCAACGATCGAGCTTGGAACGATCGAGGCTGATCCGAATCTGGATCTGATCAGTTATGACGGCGGATCTCTTTCCTACTTTGCGTTTAATACACAGAAATCCCCGGCAGACAATGAAGATCTTCGAAAAGCAGTTGCATATGGAATTGACGTTGACAGCATTATCGCTGTAGCAGCAGAGGGA
Source organism: Clostridium sp. MCC328 (assembly GCF_018785465.1). Taxonomy (NCBI): domain Bacteria; kingdom Bacillati; phylum Bacillota; class Clostridia; order Eubacteriales; family Clostridiaceae; genus Clostridium; species Clostridium sp. MCC328. The sequence continues at coordinate 1,815 of NZ_WQPW01000020.1, read as the reverse complement.
CGTGGAAAGAAAGCAACCTCTTTCTGGGGCTGGAATGAATATGGATTTTATGACTGCGGCGGTTATGAGTACAATCCGGATAAAGCAAAAGAGTATCTGGCAAAGGCATATCCGAACGGCGGCGCAACACTTGATGTTACTGTAAGCGGAGCAGAGAGAAAGACAATTGCGGAGATGATACAGAGCCAGCTTAAGGAGATCGGAATCGCGATCAATATTGTAGAGCTTGACTCCGCAGGCCTCAGCACAAGTACAACAAAGGGTGACCATCAGTCCTGTATCTACGGTATGGGATTCAATATCTTCGGTGATGATGCAAGAAGAATCCTTCAGCCGGGTTCTGCAGTAAACAAAGCACACTACGATGATCCGGAAGTCATGGAGCTTCTTGATAAGGCTGTTGCAGAAACAGATGAGGCAAAGAGAAAAGAGTATTATAAAGAGATTCAGGAAAATGTTCATGAGCATGTTCCGTATATTCCACTTTACTATGCAGATGGTTTTATCGGTGTGAAAAAGGGAACCGGAGGAATCGATATTTACCCGACTTCCCATCACGATTACTCTAAAGTTTTTGTACCGGCAGACTAAATGTAGGAATCTTATCAGCGGACCGCTATTGCGGTCCGCAACTAATATGAGTCAGAATACGAAAGAAAGCAAAGGAGGATCCTATGCATCGTTATATTATAAAGCGATTACTCATGATGATTCCGGTTATCATCGGCGTCTCATTTCTTGTGTTTTTTATCATGGATCTGGCACCCGGAGATGCGGTAGATCTTATGGCACCGGAGGGTGCGACTACTGAGGAGCTCGCGGAGATCCGTCATGATCTTGGACTTGATAAGCCGGTGGTTCTGCGCTATGCAGATTATATGATCGGAATGCTCCATGGTGATATGGGCGTTTCTTATGTGTCAAAGACCGATGTGTTTTCCACATATGTAGAAAAACTTCCGGCAACTATTAAACTTTCTTTTGCATCTATTCTTGTTTCAATCCTTTTATCAGTTCCTCTGGGTATTTATTCTGCGACAAAGCAGGGAAGTATTCAGGATAATATTAGTATGATTCTGGCGATGCTTGGACTATCGATGCCAAACTTCTGGCTTGGTCTTCTGCTGATCATCGCATTTTCCCTCAATCTTCATTGGTTCCCATCGGGAGGTGATCAGACGCTGTCGTCGATCGTACTTCCGGCTGTCACGATCGGTACAGGTCTGATGGCAACACTGACCAGAACGACAAGATCGTCGATGTTGGATGTTCTGAAGCAGGAGTATTTAAGAACTGCCAGGGCAAAGGGAATCTCGGAAAAAACAGTCATTATGTCTCATGCGCTCCGAAATGCTTTGATCCCGATCATTACGATCATGGGAACACAGTTAGCGGGAGTACTTGGAGGAAGTGTCCTGACAGAAACTGTATTTGCATGGCCGGGAGTCGGTCGTCTGATCGTCGATTCATTAAACATGAGAGATACTCCGTTGGTAACCGGCAGCATTATTATGACGACAATTCTTGTAAGTATTGTTTTACTTATCGTTGACCTTTTATATGCAGCGGTGGATCCACGGATCAAGGCACAGTATGCAACCGTAAAAAGGAGGAAAAAGAATGGCTAAAACGGTAAAAAACGCTCCGAGAAAAGCAAGAAGCCAGATGGCTGAGGTACTGCATCAGTTCCGGAAAAATAAAGGTGCGATGCTTGGCGGTATGCTCGTCCTTGTTATTATATTTATCCTGAATTATTCACGGAGCAGTATCTGAACTGGTAACTGTACCATGAATCCCAAAATTGACCCATGTAGC
>NZ_WQPW01000144.1:0-215 GCF_018785465.1 Clostridium sp. MCC328 | reverse complement strand
CACAGAGCAAGGCTGTCCACTTCTTTTAGCCATGGAAACTCTGCCTTATATTTTGCCGGAGTGACCTTCAGGTTTTTTCCAGTCTTTTCATAGCATTCCTTCTTTTCTGCCAGCATCCGGTTATATACAAACCTAACACATCCAAATGTTTTTGCAAACAGTTCCTGCTGTATTTTATTGGGATAGATCCGAAACCGGTATACTACGTTCATGTT
>NZ_WQPW01000143.1:0-215 GCF_018785465.1 Clostridium sp. MCC328 | reverse complement strand
GATGGCGAGTGGTATTGCTACGACAAAAACGGTGACGCATATACAAACGTATTCTGCTCCAGCAATGGTAAAGAGTACTATGTAGGAGATGACGGACAGCTTGTTCGTTCTGCATGGGTTGAATATGATGGAAGCTACTACTTCGTAAACAGCAGCGGTGCTAAGATCACAAACGACTGGAGATTAACAACTCCGTACGATGACGAGAGCGCTGA
>NZ_WQPW01000019.1:0-5260 GCF_018785465.1 Clostridium sp. MCC328 | reverse complement strand
GATACTACCAATCTCTGGGCCTGGCTGCATAGGAAATGATATCTTTGAGATAAATGTGTCAACCAATATTGACAATATCAGAATCTGCCGGAACATGATGAGACGTATGAACTGCACCGTCTGCTGGGAGCATTGTTGTCCAAGGAACTTACAATAGATGAAAAACTAAACATAATTGGAAATGAATACGATATTCCTATTGAGGAGAACTTCAGGAAGGATGTGAGCGTTATGTGTAACTTGAGTCAGGGAATAAAAGAAGATGGTATTGCGATTGGAGAGGCAAGAAAAGAAGAAAAAATTATTCTTAATATGCATAACAATGGTTTTACTGTAGAGCAGATTGCTATGGCTACAGATAAAAACGTAGAAGAAGTGAAAGCGATTATTGCAGGGAAGGAACCTGCGCTTGCATAAGAAAATTTTTGATGAAAATGAGAAGCCTTTGAGTTTAATAACTTGAAGGCTTCTGTTTAATAGTTTGGAAAAATTAAGAAAAAATATTTTATTGAAACATAAAAGATATTTAGAAGAATTGAAAAACTATATGTAGAGGAAAAATTCAAATGAGAACATTGGATGAGTTGTTATATTATTGTGAAGAGCCTGAACCAGTCGGAGCTATACTATTGACTGGAGAATGGGGATGTGGAAAAACATATCTTATCGATAATGATTTGAAAGATGCATTGGAAAACAAAGCACATATAATTCGTATTTCCCTATTTGGAATAGCAAGTATTGAAGGAATACATATGGCAGTTAAACAGGCATGGATTAGTGAATATAATAAGGGAAAAAATTGGGATGCAGTTGCAAAAAAGGTTCAAAAGGGAAAAGAGATAGCAGGTAAATTAGACTTTTTACCAGAGTGGTTTAGGGGAATAGCAACTACAGATTGGTTCTCTTTTGTGGAAATAAAAAATATGATAGAAGAGAAACCTGTAATTTTAGTTTTTGATGATTTGGAACGTTGTTGTTTAGAGACAGTTGATATTCTTGGAGCGATTAATGAATATTGTGAGAACCAGAAATTTCATACAATTATTATAGCGAATCAGGAAAAAATGAGAGGTTCAAAGCAAATAACTGCTGTGCCAGTAGAAGTTGAAATAGATACTGTTAAGAATGAAGATGATACCAATCCTCCCCAAAGAATAGCAGGAAAGATAAAGTACAAATCCCAAAAAGATATTGATGAATTATCTTACGATGAAATTAAAGAAAAAATTATACATCGAACCGTTCAGTATATACCTGATTATGCAAGCATTGTAGATACAATTGTTGATAAAACTAAATATCAAGATGAAAAATATAGGGACTTTGTGAAGGAATGTGAAGAGGGAATATTAGAATTATTTGCACCTGATAGAAATACTTATAATGAATCTCAGAAGGATAAAAGACCGCATAACATACGAAGTCTTAAATGTGCAATAACAGATTTTTATCGAGTGTATGGAATTTTGATTAAAAACGGATTTGAAGATATAGATAAATGGTTTTATAGCTTTATTTCATATGTAATTGCATACAAAGCAGATATAGCGAAGGAAGGACATTATGGAACATTATTTTCGGATAATGAGGTTCAGGAGTTGTACCCCTTCTTTCAAAATAAATATATGTTTGCAACAGTGAAAAAATGGATTCTTCGAGGCATATGGGATATTGATGCTCTTAATTACGAAATAGGAATGATTCAATCGAGAAAAAAAGCGGAAACACCAACTGATATTATTCGAACCAATCGGATTATGGATATTGAAGAAGATGTAATCATTGAAGGATTTCCACAAGTAGTTCAAATGGCATATGCAGGAGAACTTAGTCTGGATGAATATGTGTATTTTATACAGAATAATTGTTGGGGAAGATATTATGATTTTAAGTTACCAGTGAGGGTAGATTGGAATAAAGTTCGAATTGGGATTAATAAGGTAATAAACAATTTATTAGATTCACGAAAAGAGGGGCAGCAAGTTCATACGATTATAGGTGCAGATAATAAAGAAGATTTTACAGAAGAAGAATGGAAAACATATCAAAGCATAGAAGAGTTCCAAACGGGAAATTTATTAATGTTTAGTAATAATAAAAAACTATATGTTGAAGAAATGCAAGAAAATGCAATGACGGCATTTACTATATGCCAAAATAAGAGGTTTAATGTGTTTGATGTGGAAATGGCAATTATTACTGCAGAAGCATATGCTAAAGGGAATAATTTCGATAAACATCAGTTTTCATATTATTTCAATAAAATGTGGAAAGGAAATATTATATCGCCAGATATAAGAGTGGAGGAGAGTCTTGTAGGTTTCCGAAAACTGCAAGAATTGCTGAAAGAACAAAAAGAAAATTTACAGACAAATGAAAAGGTATTTGCAGTTAAGCATACTGAGGAATTTATAAAATACTTAAACGAAATAATAGAAAAATTAAATGGAAATTTATTACAAGCTGAATGAGAAGTATTAAATTTTTAAGAATGGCTGGAATAATGCCTCCAAGTCCACAACAGATTTGGAGGTTTTCTTCTGCCCATTTGAGAGGAAAGTGATTTCCAAAACAAAATAATCTGTGATACAATATATGAAAGAAATCTTGAAAGTATTGGATCATAGAGAAAGAGCAGAGTCAATCGTAAGCTGATTTGGCTTACATCTAAAATACAATGCAATCTTTTTCTATGCAGGAACATAAGAGAGTGCATTATGTCAATTTTTGTAGCCTCATCAGAGAGGATTGCAACATTTTTCACTCCCAGAGTACAGTGAAAACTCTGGAAAGTGCATCTCAATTACCCTATCGACACATGTGGAGACGGTAGTCTTGATGTCACGCGTTAGCAATGAGCCACGCACAGACCGAGTATAAGGTGCTGTGGGAGCTTGCTCACAAAGGCACCATTATGCGATGGGCTGTATGCGGCGAATGCCGCGGATAAGCGTAGGAAGCTTTGCTTCCGTAGCGCATCCAGCGTGGCGTAAGACAAATTAAAAAACATAGATTCCGGGCTTTTTCGGAGGTTTGGATTTGAAGCCAGACTTCTGAAAAAGCTCGGTTTTCTTATATGGAAACATATCTACTGCAAAATGTGTGTCAGGTTGTAACCTCGGATTAGATGTCACGATTTGAGACAGTGGATTAGATGTCAGGCATTTTGGATGATTTTTGGAAAACGAAAAGGGATGACAACCAATCCGGCAACTCGACCATTTCGGGAGGTTGTAGGCAGTGGATTAGATGTTAAGAGAGGTTATACAAAATCGGAATTGTGCGCCCAGATAAGGGCGAGTAGTCTAGCAGGTGGAATGCCTGTCTGGTAAGGTCTAACCAACCGCCAGTAGCGAGTCTTGGGTGACTGTCAGTAATGATAGTTGCTAAGCGTAGACAGCGAGAAAATAGAGAGTGTGATTGAGCCTCGAAATTTTGACATTTAGAAGGCTGACGTTCTAATTTCGACGGAAAGCAACACAAATCAATTCGCATTGGTGAGAAATGGTTTGCTTCTGCGGGGTCAAAGAGCACTTTATGTTTTACATTGTGATTATTCAGTCAACTGGGGAGAGCCTATTGTTTCTTGCCATTGCAAGTATGGCAAACAACTGCAAAACAGGAGAATGTCAAAAGAACAGTAGGCAGTCGGATAGCTTCATAGTACTGAAGAAGTTGGGTAATGCCAACGGAGGAAAGGGAGCTACATAATAAGGGTCTTTCTGAGGACACATCAACCGTACTCAGGGACGGAGGTATTGATGGAAACGAAATTAGAAAGAATAGCAGAAATATCGGCAAATTCGCCGAGACCAGAGTTCACATCGTTGTATCATCTAATCAATAAAGAAATGCTTTTGCAATGTCACAAAGAATTAGACGGAAACAAAGCAGTCGGTGTTGATGAGATTACTAAGAAAGAGTACGGGAGAAATCTGGAGCAAAACATAGATGACTTGGTAGAAAGACTGAAAAGAAAATCATACAAACCACAGCCATCAATTAGGGTATATATCCCGAAAAGCAATGGAAAACGTCGACCATTAGGAATTGCGTGCTATGAGGACAAAATAGTCCAATTAGCATTAAAGAAGATATTAGAAGCTATCTATGAACCGAGATTTCTGAACTGCATGTACGGATTCAGACCAAATCGAGGATGTCATAACGCAATAAAAGAACTGTATAAGAGATTAAACAACACGAAAATCTGCTATATTGTGGATGCTGACATCAAAGGATTCTTCGACCATATGAAGCATGAATGGATTATCAAGTTTCTCAAACTTTATATTAAAGACCCCAACATAATTGGTCTTGTCAAGAAGTATCTTAAAGTGGGAGTGCTGGATAATGGTGAACTTATGGTGAATGAAGAAGGTTCAGCTCAAGGCAATATCATAAGTCCAATCCTAGCAAACATATATATGCACAATGTATTGACAGTATGGTATAAGTTTATTATTACCAAAGAATGCAAGGGAGATAACTTTCTAATTGTATATGCAGATGATTTTGTTGCAGGATTTCAATATAAATGGGAAGCAGAGAATTACTACAAGCTTCTTAAAGAACGAATGGAGAAGTTCGGTTTGCAATTAGAAGATAGTAAAAGTCGTCTCTTACAAAGCGGTGCTTATATTGCAAGGGCAAAGCAAAAGAGCGGTGAGAGTATCAGATTACAAACATTTGATTTTCTGGGATTCACATTCTATTGTGGGCGTTCACGCAAAGGCATGCCATATATAATGCCAAAGACAAGCTCTAAGAAATTCAGACAGAAAATTCGAGACATCAAGGTATGGTTATATCCGAATAGAGACCAACCGCTAAAGAAACTAATGGGTATGCTAAATCTGAAACTAATAGGTCATTATAGGTACTATGGCATAAGTTTTAATGGCAGAATGATTTCAAACTACAAACAACAAGTGAGAGAACTTCTGTTTAAGGTGCTGAATAGACGAAGTGACAGAAAGAGTTATACAAGAGAAGGATTCATTGAAATGCTGAAATATTATCCATTGGCAATGCCAAAGATTTATGTCAGCTTGTTTTGAGACTGCAAATATTATTATGAAGAGCCGTATGCGGGAAAGCCGCACGTACGGTTCTGTGAGGGGCTTACATTGTGAGGTGTAAGTCTACTCGACTATAAAGGAGAATATTGATGAAATTATTTTTATGTTCGCACTTTTCAAGTGTAGGAAGTCTGATAAAGGAAGAAATTGAAAATAAGAAAGTCGCATTTATTCCA
>NZ_WQPW01000142.1:0-260 GCF_018785465.1 Clostridium sp. MCC328 | reverse complement strand
ATCCGGATCCAGCCTGCCTTTGGGAGCTTCAGCTTCCCATCTTTTAACAGGATATTTCCATTTACACTGTTTGTGGTATAGCTTTTAACAGGATTCTTTTTTGACTTGAATTTTGGAAATCCAAACAATGGATCCCGGAAAAAGTTTTTATAAGCAGTCTGCAGATGCAGCTGGGCATTGCACAGAGCAAGGCTGTCCACTTCTTTTAGCCATGGAAACTCTGCCTTATATTTTGCCGGAGTGACCTTCAGGTTTTTTCC